>CAZYSR010000493.1:0-7885 GCA_964649525.1 uncultured Gammaproteobacteria bacterium | reverse complement strand
GCAACGGATATCGTATCCATAGCTCGAGGTACCATAGGAAATTACCCGGTTACCGTCATTTTCACTGACTTGCTGAGGGACAAACGGCTCAATCATGCCGTGCTTTTCCGCCATTTCACGGATCCATTGATCTGATTTTATTGACACGACTGTGTTCCGTTTCAGGTGTTTTGAATGACAATTGATGGGAAATCGCTGGTGAAATCCTTCTTCTGTTGAGAGAGCCGGGCAGCGGCCGTACGGGCAATCTTGCGGTAGATTTGCGCTATTTCACCATCGGGTTCATTGACTACGGTTGGTCTGCCGCGATCTGCATCGCGTCTGATTCTTATATCAAGCGGCACCCCGCCAAGGTAGCTGACCCCGTATTCCTCGGCCATCCGCTGACCTCCTCCTTCACCAAATATATGTTCCTGATGCCCACATTGGCTGCAAATGTAAGTGCTCATGTTTTCAACGACACCAAGCACTTCAATTTCAACTTTCTCGAACATTCGATACGCTTTCCGAGCATCCAGCAGTGCAATATCCTGTGGTGTGGTTACGATTACTGCGCCACTCACCGGTACGCGCTGGGCAAGTGTCAGCTGCGTGTCACCTGTGCCAGGTGGCAGGTCAATCACTAGGTAATCCAAATCGGCCCATGCTGTTTGTTTGAGTAACTGCTCAAGTGCCTGAGTGACCATCGGACCTCGCCATATCATCGGCGTTTCTTCTTCGATCAAAAACCCAATTGACATGGTCTGAAGGTGGTAACTGAATACCGGTTGCATTGACTTTCCATCCTTGGATTGTGGCTTGCCCCGTACCCCCATCATACGCGGTTGACTCGGGCCGTAAATATCTGCATCCAGAATACCGACTTGCGCACCCTCCGATGACAGTGCCAGTGCCAGGTTTGCAGAAACGGTGGACTTCCCTACGCCACCCTTGCCAGAAGCCACTGCGATCATGTTCTTTACATTCGGGATTGGTGAAACACCTTTTTGTACCGAATGCGAGAAAATCTTGTTACTGACAGACACTTCAATTTCCGAAATGCCATCCATTCCATCAAGACGGCTTTCAATTTGCGCACGCAAATCTGGAATGCTACTCTTGGCTGGGTATCCCAATTCAAGCGTTACCTTTACCCGCTGATCATCAACCAGAATATCCTTGATTTTCCGGTCATCCACCAGCGAGGTTTCCGAATGAGGATCTTGAATCTCCTGCAATGCTGATTCAATATCGGATTTGGTTACGGTTGTCATAAAGGTTGCTCAAATTCTAAGAGGTTAAACTGTTGCGTGGCGTCGAATTCGCCTGCACACTGACTGGAAAGAAATAAAATAATGGCGGAACGCTATGCTGCGTACCGGTAAACACTTTCAGTATCTGACTGGTGCGCATATTTTAGCATACCGCGGAATAACTGCTTGATGGTGACAGAGGTCGAACGAATTGCTGAGCAATTCACCTGATCGCCAACTCACCCATCATCTCCCATGATCTAAACATGGTTATCTGAAATGCACAGAAAAATTCTTGTCACGAGCGCTTTGCCATACGCAAATGGTCCGATTCATCTCGGGCACATGGTTGAGTACATTCAGACAGATATTTGGGTTCGATTTCAGAGAATGAATGGCAATCTGTGCTATTTTGTGTGCGCAGACGATGCACACGGCACGCCGATCATGCTACGTGCCAGAAGCGAGAATCTGACGCCTGAACAGTTGATTCAGCACTATCAGGAAGCTCATGAGAAAGATTTTGATGACTTCAATATTTCTTTCGATAACTACCACTCTACTCACTCTCCTGAGAATCGGGAACTTGCCGAGTACATCTATCTGCAACTGAAAAAAGGTGGTCACATTAGTCGAAAGGTGATTAACCAGGCTTACGACCCGGGTGAGAAAATTTTCCTACCCGACAGATTTGTCAAGGGAACCTGCCCTCGCTGCGGTGCAGAAGATCAATACGGCGACAGTTGTGAAAAATGCGGTGCAACCTATACACCTTCCGACCTGAAAAATCCTGTTTCGGTGCTTTCGGGTCTACCACCTGAACAGCGTGAATCTGAACATTTGTTTGTGCGTTTAAGTAACTTTACTGACATGCTGCAGGACTGGGTTGGCAATAAAGTTTCACAAAGTGAGGCTCGCAACAAACTGAAAGAATGGTTTGATGTGGGCTTGGCAGACTGGGATATTTCTCGTGATGCCCCTTATTTCGGATTCCAGATTCCAGAAGAAAAGGATAAATATTTTTACGTTTGGCTGGATGCTCCCATCGGTTATATGGCCAGTTTCAAGAATTTCTGCGATCGTGAAGGTGTTGATTTCGATGCTTTCTGGAAAAATGAGGAGCAGACTGAACTTTACAACTTTATCGGTAAGGATATTTTATATTTTCATACCTTGTTTTGGCCGGCCATGCTTCATGGTGCCGGGTTTCGCAGACCGACCGATGTCTACTCACATGGCTTTCTGACCGTCAATGGCAAGAAAATGTCCAAGTCCCGCGGAACTTTCATCATGGCCCGCACCTATCTAGACCATCTGAACCCGGAATATCTGAGATATTACTACGCCGCTAAACTGAACGAAAAAATTGAAGACCTTGACCTTAATCTTGAGGATTTCGTTCAGCGTATTAATTCGGATTTGGTTGGAAAAGTCGTTAATATCGCCAGTCGCTGTGCGAAGTTCATATCAAACCGGTTTGAAGGCAGACTCAGCGCCGAACTGGATCACCCCGAACTCTATCAAGAACTGGCAGACGCGCTTTCTTCCATCTCAGAATCCTATGAGAATCGCGCCTTCAGCAAGGCGATGCGGAAGATTATGGCGCTTGCCGACAAAGCCAATCAGTATGTCAACGATGCTCAACCATGGGTGATTGCGAAAGATCCCGAACAGGTGATTCGGTTGCACAATGTGTGTACGCAAGGTATCAATATGTTTCGCGCACTCGTTTACTATCTGGCACCTGTGGTACCGGACTTGGCTCGTCGCAGTGGTGAATTCTTGAATGATTCGATTGATCAGCTTGAAAAAGTTCAAACTCCATTGCTTGATCATCAGATTTCACCGTATGTCCACCTGATGACACGGATTCAACAAAAGGATGTCGATGCAATGATTGATCAATCCAAGGAAAAGGAAGCGACTCTTGACACGAACCACGACAACATTATTTCTATAGAAGACTTCGCCAAGATTGATCTTCGTACCGCGTTGATTATTGAAGCATCGGATGTTGAAGATTCAAACAAACTGATTCGCCTGACGGTTGATCTCGGTTCCGAAACCAGGCAGGTCTTTGCTGGGATCAAGGGATTTTATTCACCGGAGGAATTAGTCGGAAGGAAGGTTGTGGTTGTGTGCAACCTTAAACCGAGGAAAATGAAATTCGGCACTTCCGAAGGCATGATTCTTGCGGCGGGTGATGATGATGGCCTGTGGCTAATCGACCCCGGCGAGCAGGTTGGTCTTGGTGTACCAGTCAATTGAACCCGCGCTTGAATTCAGATTTAACCGTCTCAGACATTGACCAGTGTTTGCCGCAGACACAGTGCACGGTTTGTGGATATCCAGGTTGTCTTGAATACGCTAATGCGTTGTTCAACAACGAAGCACAGATCAATCGCTGTCCACCGGGTGGCGCGGTTACCCTGTCCGCGCTGGCAAGACAATTAAATCATCCAGAAATCCCACAAGCGGATGACTGTGCCCCTTACGCGGGTCGCTTCGTCGCCGAAATTATTGAATCGGAGTGCATTGGATGCACCCTTTGCATTGATCCTTGTCCTGTCGATGCCATCGTTGGGGCATCACGGCAGATGCACAGCGTATTGGTTGATGATTGCACTGGCTGCGAGCTGTGTCTCAAATTCTGCCCGGTCGATTGCATCGTAATGGTCAAGCATTCCGATCATCCGAAAGGTGAAACCTGGCCTGAATTTCTAGATTCAGAAGTAACCCGCTGGAGACATCTAGCAGCACGTCACCGTTCACGAATGCAAACTCAGCAAGATTCAAACGATGCTGCTCAACGTGAAGAAATTAAGCAGGAAATTCGAAATGCAGTAAATCGCGAGCGGACAAAGCGGTGGAAGTCAAAAAAGCGCGCCACGCGTCTTTCACACTCTGAAGCATCAAGTCAATGAATGCCAAAAAAAGATTTGAAATCTTTACAAGGCTAAAAGCCGCCAATCCGAATCCAACGACTGAACTGAATTACCGTAGCAATTTTGAGTTACTGATCGCGGTCGTACTTTCCGCCCAGTCAACCGACAAGGCCGTTAATCTGGCTACCGACAAACTGTTTACCACAGCACCTGATCCTCAATCAATGCTGGACCTGGGCATTGATGGACTGCGTGAAATGATTAAGTCGATTGGTCTATTCAACAGCAAGGCCAAGAATATTCTCAGCTTGTGCAAAATTTTGATCGATAAGCACGATGGTAATATTCCATCCAATCGAGTCGATTTGGAAGCGCTACCTGGGGTGGGACGAAAAACTGCAAATGTCATTTTGAATACTGCGTTTGGTCAACCAACCATCGCGGTTGATACACATATCTTTCGAATTTCAAACCGAATTGGTCTGGCACCTGGCAAAAATGTCATTGAAGTGGAACAGAATTTGTTGAAATGGGTACCAAAGGAGTTTTTGGTTGATGCCCACCACTGGCTGATTCTTCACGGTCGGTACACCTGCACTGCAAAAAAGCCAAATTGCTACTCATGCGTCATTTTCGAGTTGTGTGAATTTTCTGAAAAGCAGGAATATGCTGACATACATCTTCAAAAGACATAAAGGCGAGTGAATGACGACTGAATCCAATGAGCGTCAGTTCCTGTTTGACGTTTGGAACAAAGTTCAGAACAAAGAAAAGCTCAATGCTACGGAAAAGATGATCAGCAAAATCATCGAAATGCATCCGGAAGTGGATAGCGTGCTATCAAATCCTGAAGTTTTTACCGACCATCAATTCGACATTGATGAACCGGATCCTTTTTCTCACCTTGGTCTGCACGCCATCGTAATGGAAATGGTGAGCAATGACACACCAAGCGGACTTCGCTCCATCTATGATCAGCGTGTAAACCAAAGAGGAGATAAACACGAGGCTCAACACGACTTGATGCTGGCTGTATTTGACTGGCTGGTCGTCAATGCGGATGATGAAATGAATGAGCAGCAAGAAGGACAGTTTATCGCCCAACTGCGTGAGCAATTCAGTCAGCCAGTTACTGATAACTGATCACCAATGTAGGTGACACAAGTCTTTAATCACCACCATTGCCACAGGCTGCGCTTATCATATCGATTAACTTAATTCTTGATCGATTGTTTGAAACAAATCTAACACATTGCAAGTCAAAGTAAGTCACCCGTTTGTTGGGGAATTTTTTTACCTATAAACTTTTTGGAGGACTGACTTATGAAGTCACAGAAACTTCTTCTCGCTACAGCGATTAGCGGTGCAATCGCTCTCGGTTCACTAACCCTTTCAACCGTCGCGAATGCGGAGGAAGAAAAGGAAAAATGCTATGGTGTTGCCAAAGCTGGACACAATGATTGTCAAACCGCCAATAGCTCATGCGCTGGCACTTCAACCATGGACGATCAGAGCGATGCATTTGTTCTTCTTCCCAAGGGATTGTGCGGAAAACTCAGCGGTGGTAATTTAGAATCCTCGTAGTAGAATTCCTGCAATTTTTCAATTACATGCTTTGAGATGGTTACGCACCCGATTCCAGCTGATTCCGTTGGAATCGGGTTGCGTGGCGATCACTGTGAATATGTCGCAACCAATAAGCCGTCAGTTGATTGGTTCGAAGTTCACAGTGAAAATTACTTCGGACAAGGTGGTGCTCCGCACGACTGGTTAAGACAAATCCGTCAAGATTACAATCTCAGCTTTCATGGAGTCGGACTTTCACTAGGCTCAACTGACGACCTGAATGTAAAACACCTTAAACGGCTCAAGGAACTGATTGACATTTACGAGCCGGGTTTGGTGTCAGAACACTTGTCGTGGAGTTCAATTGATGGAATCTACCTTCACGACCTTTTGCCACTGCCATTCACAAATGAATCAGTATTGCATCTCGCAAGTCGCATCGAGCAGGTTCAGGACATATTAGGTCGCACCATCCTGGTCGAAAATGCGTCAACCTATCTTGAGTTCTTGCATTCCGAAATGAGTGAATGGGAGTTCATTAACGAAATTACTCGCCTAAGTGGTTGTCAATTATTACTTGATATCAATAATGTTTATGTAAACGCCTGCAATCACCAGTTTGATCCGAATGAATTTCTTTCCGAGATTTCACCAAGCGTAGTCGGTGAAGTTCACTTGGCAGGACACACCGTGAAGAATTTACCGGAAGGTACGATTCGTATTGACACTCATGACCAGAGAGTCTGCGACGATGTCTGGAATCTATACGAAGCCGTTGCAAATCGCTTTAACGCAGCACCCACTCTGATTGAATGGGATAAGGATTTACCCGAATTTTCAGTTCTGATGGATGAAGCAAATATTGCGAGAAGTTACCGTCAGGAGATGCAAAGTGCAGCTGCGTGAGTTGCAAAGTCAATTGTGTTCTGAGATTCTTTGCGGAGAAAATACAAGCGTACAAACACTTGTCGAACAGCGCGGTTTTCAAGCCACACAGCGAATTAATGTTTATCGGAATAACATATTTGCAACCCTGACTGAAACTCTATCCAACATATTTCCTGTTAGCTGTGCAATGGTTGGTGAAGAGTTCTTCAAGTCAATGGCGCGAATCTATATTCGCTCTCATACAACAGACAGCGGGAATCTGCATGACTTCGGCGAACACTTGCCGTCTTTCATTGAGTCCATGCCAGAACTCAGAAACTACCCGTATTTATCTGCACTCGCCGAAATTGACTGGGCCTGCCATCGAGCGTTTCACTCGGCTTCAGCGACTGCTCTTGATATTAGCAGTCTGGGTGATTTTTCACCCGACAGCTACGAAGACCTGCAGTTTGAGTTTCACCCCTCAATACACACAATCAAGTCCAAATTTCCGATTTTTGATATTTGGAATTTCGCGACTTCGAATGGCCACGCTGACACCACTCCGGACCTTAATTCTGAAGGACAGCAAGTTCTGATTCATCGCCAAAAAAGCGGTGTAAAAGTTGTAAATATCGAAGACGATTTATTTCAAATGATCAATTTACTCCGCAAGCATAAAACGCTTGCAGAGACTTTTACCTCAATACTAAAATTAAATCCCGATTACAATTTGAAAGAAGGATTGAATCGCCTGTTTTCGTTTGGCGCAGTATCCACAATTACGATTAAGCGTAGTTTCGTTCATCAATAATTCTACCTCTCGTTCCTGGAAGAACTTATGGCTGCAATCATTCAACTTTATCGAAAAATACTTTGTCTGCTGAACTGTGGGGCACCGATTGCAGATCTGTTGGTGCGACTTTGGATAGCAAATGTCTTTTGGAAATCTGGACTGACCAAAATTGCCAACATAGATACCACAATGTATCTATTTGAATACGAATACGCTGTACCGATTGTGCCATTTGAATTGGCAGCTTACATGGCGATATTTGCGGAACTGGTTTTTCCGGTGCTTTTGGTTCTTGGGCTTGCGACTCGAGCGACTGCCGGAGCACTTTTTATATTTAATGCCATGGCCGTTATATCGTACCCGTCATTGAATCCCGCTGGGATTGTTC
Organism: uncultured Gammaproteobacteria bacterium; assembly: GCA_964649525.1. Taxonomy (GTDB): domain Bacteria; phylum Pseudomonadota; class Gammaproteobacteria; order Arenicellales; family JAJDZL01; genus JAJDZL01. The sequence continues at coordinate 151 of CAZYSR010000493.1, read as the reverse complement.
AACATCAGGTGTGGGGAATCATGCTGTTGATCCCGCTGTTTCATGGAGCCGGGGCAATTTCACTTGACCATTTCATAAACAAGCGGTTTCCCAAGTAGTGTCTTCAATGGACGTGCTCAACGACACAATACCAGTCGTATCCGACACATTC
>CAZYSR010000492.1:0-9114 GCA_964649525.1 uncultured Gammaproteobacteria bacterium | reverse complement strand
TTTTACGTGCACTCCAAAGAGCCGAGTTTGTCCACTATTCCAAATAAATTCACAATAAATTCAAGATTCGCAGCAACACTCAAAATTCGGATTTCTTCCAATTTGTCGTAACAATCGCTATTCGCTCTCGGATAGTGAATGCTCAACCGAATAATCCAAGGGTTCTACCACTTGAGCCATGCGTACAAGCCGAATAAATTCGCTACGATAGCCGAAATTGTCATCGCCCCGCGCATCGTTCGCCAGAGCGATCACGTCTTCATATCCGAACTCGCCTGTATAGCGCCCACCATGCAGAAGCTGACCAAAAGCAGCCACCGCTGTGGCAAATCGAACATCACGCGGTGCCGAATCTATTTTTTCGTAGTAATCGTCGACAGTCACTGGCTGAGTAATCAAAGTGCTCGACTGTGCATTGGGATGTTTATATCGGATTTTCAAAAATGCGAATTCATTGTCGAAACCGCTACCCGAATTTAAATCTTCGTTCTGATATCTGCTCGGAGCAATGAGACCTGTATCCGTGTTTGCCGGCGTTAATTCGTAGATTGCCGTAACCGAATGCCCTGCTCCAACTTCACCCGCATCAACCTTGTCGTTTCGAAAATCTTCCCGACTAAGCATACGGGTCTCATATCCGATCAACCGGTATTCGCTGACCAGTGCAGGATTGAACTCCACCTGGATCTTCACGTCGTTAGCAATTGGAATAAGGGTTGAAGTGACTTGCTCGACCAGCACTTTGCGAGCCTCCGATATCGAATCAATGTATGCAGCATTACCGTTGCCGCTCTGGGCGAGATGCTGCATCAAATCGTCGTTATAGTTGTCCAGCCCGAACCCAAGAACTGAAAGATACACTCCACTTGAGCGCTTGCGTGTTATGAATTCCTCAAGCTCATCGACATCGGTCATTCCGACATTAAAATCTCCGTCAGTTGCAAGGATTACCCGGTTGATACCGCTTGCTGACATGTGTTGCTCAGCAAGACTGTAAGCCAGGCGAATTCCTTCCCCGCCAGCGGTTGAACCGCCCGCGTAAAGATTTTCAAGACTAGCCAGAATTTTGCTTCGCTGTGATACCGGCGTCGGTTCCAATATCACGCCGGCAGAACCTGCGTAGGCTACGATCGCAACCTTATCGTCCGCTGCCAGACTGGACAGCAGTAACTTGAAGGAACGAATCAGCAGCGGCAGCTTGTTCGGTTGGTCCATCGAACCCGAAGTATCGACCAGAAACACTAGATTCGCAGGAGATGCAGCGTTAACATCTGGTTCAAGTGCCTTGATGCCAATGTGCATGATTCGAGATTCATTGTTCCAAGGTGCCGGCATCAGGGAGACATGCGCGGCAAACGGTTGATCCCGCTTTACAGGGGGCGCATAGTCGTATGGGAAATAGTTGACCAGCTCTTCGGTACGAATCGCATCCTTTGAAGGCAAAATACCTTGATTTAGCATTGCACGCAGGTATGCGTAAGAAGTGGTATCCACATCTATTGAGAAAGTCGAAACCGGTTCTTCGGTGACGAGTTTTACCGCGTTGGGCTCGAATTCCGTGAACCGAGCGCGGCTTTGATTTTCATCGAGACGCGTGTAATGGTCTATGAGCACGAGATTTTCCAAATTCATTGGCTGCGCTAAGTGCATCATCAAGCCACCTGTCCCATTCGCAGATCCTGCGGAAATTCCGCCGTTGGAAAAACTTTGTTCAGACGCCGCCATCGATTTATTCCTGGCTGATTCTGCACGCTGCTGACTTTCAACCTGAACTGAGTCCAGGTATTGTGAATAACCATCCGCGACATCTTGTGTAGATGGTAGAAATGCAACGGATTCATCTAAAGACTGAGGGATTTCAGTCGTTCGATATGTCGTTACCACAATCTGATAGGAAACAATTCCAATTGCTAAGGCAAAGGCACCGCCTACGAGTGCCAGAGAAGGTCGTGAAAATTGCATGGTTAGCCTCTGTATGTATGAATGGAGTGCGCTGAAATTCAACGCTTTGTCCATGTGACGCTTCTCAATGCCCTTTTCTTTGAAACTACGGTCGAATTCTCCCTTGGCAGTGGCAATTGCCTGCTCGCGAATCGATGCAGGCGGCTTTGGTGATGTATTTTGAAACGCTGATTTCAGTATCGCAAGCTCATCGTCTGGTGTACTATCGGATTGATTGTGAAGACTGTAATTTTCCTTAGCCGCTGTAATTGCCTGGTCGCGAACCAATGCAGGCACTTGCGGTGGATTTGCCCGAAGCGCGATTTTCAGCCTTTCGAGATCGTTATTCATCACTTAACCTTCTCGCTGTTAGCCATCGCACGCAGTTGTCTGCGCACCTCGTGCATTCGCCAGGACACGGTCTTCTCAGGAATCTGCAGCACCTTACCGGCTTCGGCGTGGGTTAGCTCTTCTTCGAGAACAAGAAAAACGGTACTGCGCAACTTATCGGAAAGCTTACTCAGAGCCCTATAAAGCCAGATCGAATCGTCTGATTCTGTATTTTTATCACTCTGAGAAAGTGCTACAGTTTCGGCGTAGTTCCGTTCAATGCGCTGGCGAACAGAATTATTACGCAATGCATCATAGGCAGTGTTTACAACGATCCGATAGAGCCACGTTGTGAATTGGCTGTCGCCTCGAAATTTCGCAAGATTGTCTTTCAGTTTCAAACATACATCCTGCGCAACATCCGCCGCTAATTCACTTTCCCCGAACAGCGCGCGCGCGCTGATTCGGTAAATCCGATCGTAGTGGCGTTCAAGCAATTCAGCGAATGCTTCCGAATCACCTGCGGCAGCTTGAAAAGCTAGTGAATTGTCAGATTTGTCATCCATGCGAATACGCAGCTAACCGTTTGACGGAAAATTTATGCGATTTTCATGTGTGACGGACGACTACATAAATTCCTTTGGTTTATCGTTGATGAAGATCGCATGAATTAACCGAACCAAGTTAACACCGTTTCGCCCAATCTGATTATGGTAAAGCACATAAAGATAGTATTCAAGAATGTCTAATTCAGACCGATCGAGGAAATCGTTGCAAGTCAAAATGTGCACTCAGTCGACGCGCCCGGTTTCAATGGGTCTTTCGATTTCAAAATTTGGTTAAACGGGGATGATAAATTCACCCCGATAATTCCGCTTCCGCGTACGGAGGGTAAAACAAATAGAATTATTCGAGAGGGGTAATTCTGTGTAGTTAATTTTTGGCAGCAACTGAACACTTCGCAGCCTGGAATGCCTTCTCAGTCATCTCCTGACATCTCTAGTTCATTACCGTGAATTCTATAACTGACTGTTCATTTGTTTTGGTACTGATGTTCGCCATCACAGGGGCGATCTGGTTACTGGACACAATCTGGCGATTGTTAGAGAAGTACGTTATCACTGTTAGTCATACAGGTGAAACTCGCAGGAAATTAAAAGGGGTAGTTGAATTTTCCAAGGTGTTTTTTTTGCTCATGCTGATTGTGTACGCATTCGCCCTTCAGTCATTTAGAATTCCATCCGGTTCAATGCTCCCCACCCTGGAAATTGGAGATTTTATTCTGGTCAACAAGTATCAGTACGGGATAAGAATACCGATACTCAACAAAATGATCATTGACGTGAGTGAGCCCGACTACGGTGATGTGATGGTATTTAGATTTCCGAAAGATGAAATCGAAAATTACATCAAACGTGTCGTAGGATTACCGGGAGATTCCGTCGTTTATGAAAACAAGAAGATTTCCATCAATGGACAACCAGTTGCCCAAAATGTTGTAGACGACTTTGTATTTGATTCCGGCCCAAACCGAAAGACTCGGACAAAACTATTATCCGAATCCCTTGAAAGTGGAGAGTCTTATCGGATTCTGCATGATGAACGAAAACACTCCCGCAACTTTATTTTCAAAGTTCCAGAGAACACCTATTTTGTTCTGGGAGACAATCGGGATAACAGTAAAGACAGTCGAAATTGGGGATTCGTTCCGGAAGAAAACATACTGGGAAAGGCGTTCTTTATCTGGTTTAGCTGGAATTCATCAGGAAATACGGGGGTTGACTGGAATCGTATTGCAACAGCAATCAAATAACTCCATCAATGAACAGCGCATCGATAGTGTTTAAACACCGGTGACCAATCTGAGCAATTTCGACGCTTCAATAGTTCCGCGGCAGATTGAACAGATCACTATCGTCGGCAAGCGTGTTTTGAAGATTTGCCCGAAATACCACGGGACGCCAGGTAAAGGCTCAAAATTTTTTACAAAAAACCAAACTGCCTTTGTACATGATAGAATTGAGTTAAATGTAGTGCTTTAGATTGTGTCTCGGGTTATTTGAAAAGTGTCCTGGTCTATGTCAAGCATCTTACACCCCGATTGAGTCATTGATGACATTTCAAACGATAATCTCGATGACTAGTTTCAGAAATGGTTGAAACAGCAATGGCATTGGAAATTAGCGGCGCACCAATCAATCCCAAGCCATATCCTCAATTACGAAGAAAGTATTTCTTTTTTGGAACATTTTGTGCAGTTCTGTTTTTATTGTTGTTTTCATTTGATATCCATGCTTCTGAATGGTTGAAAAATAAAATGAAAGAGGCTGAACAGGGAAACGCTGGGGCACAGTTTCATGTTGGCTTAGCGTATGACCTCGGCGACGGCGTCCCGGAAGATAACGCTACAGCAATGCATTGGTACCAGAAAGCCGCTGAACAGGGAGAGGTTCGTGCACAGGTTAATCTCGGTTCAATGTATGAACGCGGTGACGGTATTTTAAAAGACGACATGGCAGCGTTTAACTGGTACCAAAAAGCTGCAAAACTGGGATTTGCTATGGCACAGTACAATGTCGGGCTAATGTATGATTTTGGTAGAGGTGTCCCAGAAGATAAAGTCATGGCAGTGCACTGGTACCAAAAATCCGCCAAACAAGGGGACTTTTTTGCGCAGTGGAATCTCGCTGTAAAACTCTACAATGGAGAAGGCGTTGCTGAGGATAAAGTACGGGCATACGCGTGGATAAATATAGCTGCTGAGCGAAGCAACAATTCCGAAATCATGGATGTAAAGGAGATTATTGCCAGCACGTTGACGCAAGCTGAGATTGCAGCAGCAGAAAGCCTGTCAATTGAACTATCGAAAACGTCTGATCGTATAGCCGAATAGTTACAGGCAATTGGGCTATGCGGAAGGTAAGTGCGTTAACCGCCTCGCTCTTACCATAATCGGATATCTGATCACCTACAATTGTTATACAGTTGAGTGTAAACGAAATCACTTTGAAAGAAGTGACATGAATGAAGCAAAAAGTGATTTCGTTGGAAAAATTTGGTGGTTCCGTTATCAGCCAGACTCATTGAACTGTAGGATCAGGTCAAGGCGATTTCATGAGCGACTTCATATCGCCATTTTGCTAAAACTACTCCGAAATTAGCAATAAAATATTGATTTCGACCACCAATGCACACTTGGATTGTGCCGGTACAATTTATCACCTCGAATTTCCAAAACCAGACCTTGTATCTATTGGGGTGTAGCCAAGTGGTAAGGCACCGGACTTTGACTCCGGCACTCCCAGGTTCGAATCCTGGCACCCCAGCCAATTCATTCGACTCAGAATTAAAAATCATCACCAAAGCCCAAAATCGTCTGAAACGCCGATCGAAGCCACTGTACCATGATTGACAATATGATGATCCTGGCTGGCAATGCCAACCGGGACCTTGCAAACAAAATCGCAGACTACCTTACTGTTCCACTGGGCAATGCCACGGTGGGCCGATTTAGCGACGGGGAAATTTCGGTCGAAATCGGCGAGAACATTCGTAATATGGATGTCTTTATCGTCCAGCCAACCTGTGAACCAACGAATGACAACCTCATGGAACTGCTGGTCATCATTGATGCAGCAAAACGATCGTCGGCAGGTCGAATCACTTCAGTTATCCCGTATCTGGGCTACGCTAGACAGGACCGCCGCCCGCGAAATTCAAGAGTGCCGATTACCGCTAAACTGGTCGCCTCTCTTATAGATCAGGCCGGTGCTGATCGTGTCCTGACAATGGACCTGCACGCAGACCAGATTCAGGGGTTTTTTGACATTCCAACAGATAACGTTTACGCACGTCCTGTCATCATTGGTGATATCTGGAAGCAAAAATTCAAAAAACTGACGATTTGCGCTCCAGATGTTGGCGCAGTGGTCAGAGCAAGGTCGATCGCAGAACAGCTCGGGTCGCAATTTGCAATCATCGATAAACGGCGACCTCGCCCGAACGTCGCTGAAGTCATGAATGTCATCGGTAGCATTGAAAAGCGTACTTGTGTATTTATTGATGACATTGTGGACACCGCCAATACGCTATGCCAGGCTGCCAATGCCTTAAAGGAGCGAGGTGCCCGCGCGGTTATGGCCTACTGCACACACCCTGTACTCTCCGGTAGAGCAATTGAAAGCATCGAAAATTCCGACCTGGACGAATTAGTGGTCTGTAATACAATAAAACTCTCCGATGAAGCGCAGTTTTGCAATAAAATTCGCCAACTTGATGTGTCACAGTTAATCGGAGAAGCCATGCGTCGAATCTCAATCGGTGACTCCGTCAGCTCTATCTTCGTCGACTGATACCTGCCGCTGTCGGTCGCCTAAGGAGGACAATAAATCCAATGAGTACCAATTTTTCAATTGAACTTGAACCGCGTGAGGAGCTTGGCTCTTCACACAGTCGCAGACTCAGACGCCAGGGAAGAGTTCCTGTTGTGGTGTACGGCGCGAACAAAAAGAACGCTTACTACTCCGCAGATCACAACAGTATGATCCATAACCTTGAAGTCGAGGCTTTCCATTCCGCGATCATTGACGTCAAGGAAAACGGCAAGAAACAGGGTACGATTCTTCGCGAAGTTCAAATGCACCCCTACAAGACTCAGATTTTGCATGTCGATTTACTACGAGTTAGAGCATCTGAACAGATTACCCTGCGCGTACCGCTCCATTTCGAGGGCGATGAGATGGCACCTGGAATCAAAGTGCAGGGCGGAATTTTCACACGGCTGGTTACCGATGTTGAAATTCAGTGCCTGCCGAAAGACCTGCCTGAATATTTGACTGTTGATGTCAGCGAACTTGAAATCAACCAGGCCGTCCACCTGTCAGATGTTCAGCTTCCAGAAGGGGTTGAGATGACTGCCATGTTACACGAAGGTGATGACTTCGCAATTGCATCGATCTCACCGTCGAGAATTTCTGCAGAAATTGAAGAAGAAGATGAAATTGATGAAGAGGAAGTTCTAGAGGTACCGGAGGCTGAAGAGGAGAGCGATCAATAATACGGTTGTTCAACACCTGTCCAGTTATTCTGCGTATCACCTTGCGAATTTAATTGATTTCTGTCAGGGTGAGTTGTGACCGACACCCGTGTCATTTTCGGTCTCGGCAATCCTGGCGCACAGTATCGCAATACCCGCCATAACTGCGGTTTTCGATTCGTCGAAAAAATCGCCAGCGAGCACCAAACCCAACTGAAAGCGAATCCTCGTCTTCAGTCTAACCTGGTGCGGGTAACCATCAATGACGCACCTGTATGGCTGGTGCAGCCAATGACCTTTATGAATCGAAGCGGTTACGCTTTTCACCTGGTCACCAGCTACTACGACATTGATCCTGGCAATGCAGTGGTGGTCTACGATGACCTGGACCTTCCGGTTGGGAGTGTACGCATCAGGCGAAGTGGCGGAGCAGGCGGACACAACGGCGTCAGCGATATCATTGCACACAGTGCAACCCGCAATTTCTTGCGCGTTCGCCTAGGAATAGGACGACCCCATCGCAACGCCAACACAATTCCATACGTACTGAGTGTCCCATCCGCGACAGATCAGATTCTGATCAATCAGGCTATTGAAGATACGATTGATGCCTTGCCTGAAATGCTCACAGGCAACCTCGAAAAAGCCATGACAAAACTACATAGCCGAGACAGCCAAAAAGGTTCAGAAGAACAGTCAGCTACGTGAGGTGCCCAGCTAATCCATGAGCGTCCGATGTGGAATAATCGGAACACCCAATGCCGGTAAGTCAACCCTTTTCAACGCCCTCACCCTCTCGAATGTTCCGGCAGAGAGCTTTCCCTTTTGCACGATAGAACCGAATACCGGTATCGCTGCTGTACAGGACGCGAGGCTGCTGGTAATCGCACAGGTGGTTGGTGTGGAAACACAGGTTCCCGTCACGCTTGAATTTGTTGACATCGCGGGACTGGTTGAAGGCGCATCTCGTGGCGAAGGGCTTGGCAATCGTTTTCTGTCATACATTCGGGAGATGGATGTAATTGCTCACGTTGTGGGGTGTTTTGACAGTCAATCTGACTGGCAATCAGATGTCGATGTGGTTAATCTCGAACTGATTCTGGCCGATCTTGCGACGGTAAGCAAAGCCCTCGATAAAGCAGGCAGACGGGCGCGAATCGGCGAAAGGAGTCAAAAGATCGCCGTTAGCGTATTAACGAGAGTCCTGTCAGCGCTCGAAAGTGAAACATCAGTCAGTGAACTTGAATGGGACCCCGAAGAAAGGGAAATTTTCGACCAACTTCACTTATTGACTGCAAAGCGAAAGTTCTACGTGATGAATATTGACGAGGGCCAACTTGATCGGAATGTTTCACTTAAAGAAGTTCCGCAAAGCTCCGTTCCCGCCGTCGCGATTTGTGCTGAACTCGAATCTGAACTCGCTAAAATGCCAGAACAGGACCAGGAATCTTTCAGGATAGAAATGGGAGGTGACCGCTCCGCAATCGACAGGGTTGTACAGGCCGCCTATTCGGTGCTTGAACTTCGTACTTTCTTTACTTTCAACGAAAGTGAGGTGCGGGCATGGGCCATACCGAGTGGAACCACCGCCAAGCAGGCAGCTGGCCGAATTCATACCGATATGGAAACGGGATTTATCCGTGTGGAGGTGATGGACTGCAGCGATTTGGTCACACTAGGGAGTGAACAGGCAGTAAAGAAAGCTGGTAAATTGCGTATTGAAGGAAAAACATACTTACCTCAAGACGGTGAAATTCTTCGAGTTCGATTTAGTTCCTGATATTCCCTGATTGCACAGGGTATGAAAG
>CAZYSR010000491.1:0-2434 GCA_964649525.1 uncultured Gammaproteobacteria bacterium | reverse complement strand
GGATTTGGCTGCCGCAGCAGTCGCACCGCGGCTTGCTTCAATTTCCCAGATTTCCGTACGAGCCGCGTCAAGCAGGTCCTGACGAGGTGAATCAGACCGGGCGGCTGCATTGAGGTCTTGCCGGCATTCTTCAACCGAAGTTTTCCATCGGTCCTCCGCACGCACCAGATAATGCTGAAGAAGTTGGCAGGCTCCAGGTTTCGCTCGGCACAATATTGATCCCGGTAATGCTGTTGAGACCTCCCGCGGTACTGAACTCAAGGCGATCAGAAAATTTTCCAAAGATCCTGACAAAAGGTCGATAACGTCAGTGGTCCGATTGAATCCACTGCATGCAGAACCTAGTGGTACTATCGGTCCGCTTAGAGATTGAGCAGTTCTTCGTTCAGACGCCGCGATATCTGTAGCTCGTTCACCACCGAGCAGATAGTAGAGAGCATAGTTGTGTACAATTTCGTCCGCCGCACGCGCGCAATCATTTAGTACCAGCCCAGTGACAGCTAGCAGAATGGCTGCACGTCCTCGAAATCCTAGTCCCCCAATAATGTACATTAGTAATCGATGCATATTGAATCTCACAGATCCCTTTTGTACCAAGCCTACTACCGACAGTCAAAATCAATAAGTGAAAAGTAGAATTTGAAGTGACGCCATTTCATTGCCGTGGTTTTGTATCTAGCGTTGTTGAGAGTTCTATAATTGACGCCTTGCTTTAACTTTAATAGACAACCACCGTACCAACATGCCAGCAATATCAGCCACCGCAGAATTAGCAAGTGAACTTATCCAACATGCCTCTGTAACCCCTGACGACGGCGGCTGCCAAGCACTGATCGCTGACCGTCTAACACCCCTCGGATTTACTACTGAAACTTTCGATTGTGGTGAGGTTTCAAATCTTTATGCGCGACGAGGTACTTCCAGACCACACCTGACCTTTATCGGTCACACGGATGTTGTGCCGGTGGGTAGCTTGGACGCGTGGCGTTTCCCGCCTTTCTCGGCAACACAGGCTGACGGGTATTTGCATGGTCGCGGTGCAGCTGATATGAAAGGTTCTGTCGCGGCAATGGTAACCGCCTGCGAGCGAATTTTTGGAGAGGGCGACAACGATTGTGCGGGAAGCCTGTCGTTGTTGTTGACAAGCGATGAAGAAGGTGAGGCAATTGATGGCACACGCTATGTCCTTGAGCAACTCAACGCGCGAGGTGAAAATCTGCAATATTGTTTGGTGGGTGAGCCAACCTCGGAGAAAGCGCTCGGCGATACCATCAAAATAGGTCGTCGGGGCTCTTTAACTGGTTTAGTCACTGTGCATGGAATTCAGGGACATGTGGCTTATCCGCATCTAGCCGACAATCCGGTGCATCGTTCAGGTGCACTCATCACTGCACTTGCAAACTGCGACTGGAACGACGCTGACGGAGTGTTTCCAGACACCACTCTGCAAATCTCCAATCTGCATGCCGGCGTAGGCGCTGAAAATGTCATTCCAGGTGAACTAGAACTAAATTTCAACATCCGGTTTTCTCCTGTTCAGAATGCAACTGCTCTTAAAGATCAAATCGAAAAAATCTGCGTGGATCTGGGGCTTGACTACGAAATTGATTGGAGCCCTGTTACTGACCCCTATAGAAGCGCAGGTAGTCACTTGGCAACGGTTGTCTCGTCAGCCGTATTTGCGGAACTTGGAGTAGAGCCCGCGCGGTCAACAGCTGGGGGAACTTCAGATGGTCGCTTTGCAGCAGCCAGTGGAGCAGAAGTTGTCGAATTTGGGCCGCTTAATGCTACCATTCATCAAGTTGATGAATGCGTTAGTATTTCTGACCTTGACAAACTTTCTCAAGTTTACCAGCGAGTCGTTGAACGAATGATCAGCGCTAACCCAAAATGAATGATCAATCCGACCAGGAGTACCTCATAGCACTTGGGCGCAAGTCCTATGCCCCAAATTACCGACCACGCGATGTGGTTTTCGAATCAGGTAAAGGTTGTGAGTTAACTGACATATCGGGGAAAAAATACCTCGATTTTGGCTCGGGCATCGGTGTCAATTGTCTGGGACATCAACATCCCGCCGTTGTCGACGCGTTACAGCGTCAGTCTGCACGTTTATGGCATTCAAGCAATGTCTACTTCAATTATCCGGCAATTCGTTTGGCGGCCCGTTTTATTGAACTTACTTTTGCTGAACGGGTATTTTTCTGTAATTCAGGTGCTGAAGCTAATGAGGCGGCGATCAAAGTCGCACGCCGCTACAGCTATGATCGCGGATATCCCAACAAAAACATAATCATAACTTTGCAAGGGTCGTTTCACGGACGCACACTGGCTACCGTAACCGCGACTGCTCAGCCCAAATATCAGGAAGGCTTTGGACCACTACCGTCCGGATTCCAATACTGCAACTTTGATGACATTGATCACTTAAGGT
>CAZYSR010000490.1:0-2602 GCA_964649525.1 uncultured Gammaproteobacteria bacterium | reverse complement strand
GTACAAGCGAGGTCAACAGCAGGAAATAGAGTTAAGTCAGGTTCAGATTGCAGAATCTGAACGTCAGCTGCTTCGTAGGATTAAGCAGGAGTGTGAAAATGGTGATGCGGTAACAATCAGTAAAGTGTTGCTGGGCTGGGCTGAAAGCCATTGGACTGATCGGCCGCCAAAAAATCTGATCGAGTTGGGAAGACGGTTGCAAAGCGAGGAATTGATGCCACTATTGGAAGACTTGGACAGGGCGCTTTATTCGGAAGATGATGTGTTTGTCCATGGGTTAAAGTTATGGAAGGTTCTAACAAAGTCATTGCGTGTTAGGACTCGTCAGGTGAAGCAGAAGAAGCGGTTCTCGAGGTTTTGGAAGCGCGAGAGAGATTTAGAAGCACTCTGGCCGGATCAAGGTTCTACCTACTCATAAATTCTGCGATTTTAAATTGCTGATATCAGACGATCAAGGCAGTCGAAGGATTCGGGAGATGAGAGGATGCTTCAATCGAAAGTGATAGTGTTTCAGCTATGCGGTTTTGGGATGGATTTTCCTGATTCGAACTAACTGATAGATTGCAGCAAAAGCGAAACAGACGAAAGCTACCATTGCCCATTCAGGTATTGTTAGCCCCAAAAATGTCCAGGATATTTCTGCACATTCACCCGTTCCACTGAAAACTATTGCAACTGCATCGAACAAGGGATTGCGGGCAAAAATTGTCGAGATCCCAGGAAAACACTCTGGAATCTTGTCTATTGGTGCATTCTGTAGCCAAATATGTCTTCCCGCACTAGCAGCCCCAATCACACAGAATGACAATTGAACAATTGAATAACTGATTCGTCCGCGCCTACCAGGGTTGTGCAGAAAACCCGCGAGGCACGTCAATCCCACTAGTGCAAATGCGATTCTTTGAACCATGCACAAGGGGCATGGCTCAAGGTACATCACGTACTCCATATAGTACGCGGTTGCTAAGAGACCCACGCAGGCAAGAAAAACAATTGCGTTGGTTGTGCGAAATTCGAGCATCAAAACTATTCCATCAATTTACGAAATCCACTGCTGCATAAAAGTTCCCATGTTTCATCCAATTCGCGCAGTTCTGGTACAAATACGACATGAGCATCCCGACCCCGTGTTAGTAGTACTCGGTATGCATTAGAGCGAATTTGAAGTGGATTCTTGACCTGTGAAGGGCTACGATATTTCCGCGCTTTAGTAATTGACCATTGACCATTTTGTAACTGAAAGTCCGTTCCCCAGGCCAATAAAACCGCGTCAAGTTCGAGCCCCTGCGCAGCGAATTCAGTAATACAAATCTCCAGATGTCTACAGGAAAGTCGGGTCGGCTGATCTTCCTCATCGTTATACCAGGGTCCTAATTTAATTCGCTTCGTGTCCTGAAATCCGTTGGGGACACCAAAACTCTCTAACTCCTTGTCGCGACTGGAGGCGACCAATCCAAATCTGGCCTGTGGCCAATCTTTATACCTTTGTCTGAGATATTGCTTTGCTGTTTCAAGGTTTCGAGTAATTCTGAGGTCGTGTCCCTGTCGCTCTAGTTCCAGTGAGGCACTATGCAGTTCATCTGCATTCGGTCGATTTGAAACCAGATTTGAGACAAATTCATGTAAATAAGATGCGAAGTGGGACCGAATGTTTTCATTCAGACTCAGGTCGGAATTTATCTGATAGTTGAGACCTTGAAAAGCGCTGACTGTTTCTTTCGGACCATGTATGTCCCAATCTGAGCTATTGAGACTCTTATTGATTGCGTCAGCCCACAGTTTCAGTCCACCTTCTTCACCAATATGTATTTCCTGACCATGTCCTACCAGGCCGACTACAACTGACCAGTCTGGGACGCGTTCTGCGAAATTAATGAAGTTCTCCGGTTCGCTTACAGCATTGCGGACATCAATTTTATGAACTTCTGCGACTCTGTCCTTGTCGTGTGCCCTTTGTGCTTCATCAAAGATCATCACGTGTTCGTTAGGAATGAGCCGATGATTGCGAGCATAACGTCTGACATATTCCTTAATTGGGCGAACAAATGTACTGCCAGATCCTTGCTCCGTTCTTAAAACGTACTGAAGAACTTCGACCAATGGACCGTTTCCTGACAAGAATATTGCGGATGGGCCAGTGTCACGAGCAGCAACTGTATCCAGGTCTGCTTCATGCACGATTCGCAATCCGACCAAAGTTTTACCAGCACCTGGAACACCCATTAGCAAAACTAGTTTACGTCTTTTTGAAGAAAAAGCGTCCGCAACAATGTTCCTTACTGTTACTACTGCTTGATCCGTGTCTGCAACCGATCGCCATAACTGCGGAGGTTTTTTCCTGTTAAACAATTCGCGCGCTGCTCTGACCAGCGAAGGCAGAGGTTTGTACGCTTCAGCTTTCAAAAATTGTTGCGCATCGACAGGTTCAGATTGATGCCGAGTCCCCAATGCCGCAACCAGTTCATCCAGGCGATCTGGACTACAGACTTTCACATTGCGGCTTTCTGAAACATGATTTTGTAACAGTTGAGGGACCAAAATCGGAATGACTTCCCGATCGTGACAGTCTCGGTGATAACATCGAAGATCACGCGCATAGGCA
>CAZYSR010000489.1:0-6744 GCA_964649525.1 uncultured Gammaproteobacteria bacterium | reverse complement strand
GGTAATGAACTTGAATCAATTAATTTTTCCCTTGAGGCAATGGATCCGAATCTGAGTGGGACAATAGCTGACACCAATGGTTTGAAATTCGCGGCAGATGGCAGAATGAAATTCGACAGTTCTGGCACTCCTCGTGTTGATGTTGACTTTGCATTAGAATCACTGGACTTCAGAGCTGCTTTGAATCAAATTCCAGGAGCATTTACTCCAAAATTCTATAAACATGCAAATAAACGAATCGACTCCCTTTGGCTAACTGAAATGCGGGGTAAATTCAGTGGCACACCAGATGACTTTCGTAAGGAAGGAGATTGGCAGCTAAACGCTGATGCGAATCTTACAAACATCACCTACAGGTTTGGTGAGAAGTGGCCGGCGCTAAAAAATGGAGCAGGTAAGGTTAATGTGAACGGCAAAAGCGTTGTCGTAACCGGCACTCATGGATCAATTTACGGGTACCCGCTTGAGAGCTTGGAAGCAAGAATCGAAAATATAGCAATTGCCGATCCCATCATGAAAGTTGGGGCCAGAATCGACTTACCCCTCAAAGCTGCAACTGACCTGTTTGGTCAGGATGGCATCGTGTCACCAGACAAATTGAACTGGATTACCGGTGGCGAGGGCGAAGGCAATGTCAATGTGGCTATTGATGTTCCGCTGAGGAGAGGGAAAGAGTTCGATGTGGTTGGAGATATCAGATTCGTTGACGCAGACTTGGCTACTTCGTTTGGTATTGATGTAACAGACACTAAGGGTCTTCTGATATTTGGCCGGTATGGTATTACATCTGGAGATGTATCTGGACAGATGCTAGGTGGTTCATTCAGTTCCCAGTTTACAGGCTCGGGCACCACCGGAAACTTTACCGCTACAGGACAAGCCTCGGGTCTGGCAAAGCCAGATGCGTTGGATGTGGTTTTGGGAAAATCGGTTGCCAGCCGATTGTCCGGCAAGCTGGATTGGAAAGCGGACTTTGTATTTGCTTCCGACCGGAATGAAATCAATATTTCATCTTCACTTAAGGATGTCATTTCAACGTTGCCTGAACCGGTACGTAAAGGCGCAGGCATTGAAATGCCTTTAAATATTGGGATACAGACCAAGGGCAAAAAAGAACGAAATATTGACGTCAGTCTGGGACCGGCTGCAAAAGCATCTCTTGTGGCAACTCTCAAAGATAAAAGGTGGAAAACACAATCCGGAACAGTTTCAGTGGGACTTCCGCTGCCAAAGGGAACGGGTACAAGCGGGACTCTTCCCGTCGGGGATGGCG
Source organism: uncultured Gammaproteobacteria bacterium (assembly GCA_964649525.1). Classification (GTDB taxonomy): domain Bacteria; phylum Pseudomonadota; class Gammaproteobacteria; order Arenicellales; family JAJDZL01; genus JAJDZL01. Next base: position 5,471 of record CAZYSR010000489.1, on the reverse strand, counting down.
CATCGGGAATCGTATTAAGTGTGAATCTCCCGCAGCTGAATTATGATGACTGGTCAAAGATGCGCATAGAGAGTGAAGATCGCGGTGAGTTCGAAATGTCGAGCGCTTTAAACCGTATTTTTATCAAAGCAAATGAGCTGACAATCCCAGGTGGGTATGAACTGCGAAATGCAGATGTTGTGGCTGAGAAAAAGCCAACACATTGGGAAGTAGAACTTTCGTCAGACTCGCTTACGGGGAATGCTCAATACAAGAGCACAGAATTCACACATGAAGGTGAATCCGCTTTTCTGAATATCGATCTTTCGAAGTGTCACATTGATCCTTCAGGAAAAAAGAAAACGTCTAAACCCACTGACCCAGCCAAACTGCCCGAAATAAAGTTTCGATGTGCGGATACCCGGTATGGTCAATATCGACTAGGTGAAAGCGCCATCGATGGTCGACCAGAAGCAAATAGCTGGCGCATCTCCCGCGCTAGCTTCAATAAGCCACACTTCACACTTCAGGCGAATGGAGATTGGTATTATGACCAAACTTCTAAACTTGCTTTCAAATTGAACTCATTAGACTTTGGATTGACACTGGATGATTTTGGCTATCCCGACCGCATTAGTCGGGGAAACACAAAACTGTCGGGTGAACTTGAATGGAGTGCCGCACTCACCCGTTGGGACACTAAATTGGTTGATGGAAGTGTCGAGTTCAATTCCCAGGCGGGATCGATTTTAAACAAGAGTGCCAGTGACGATGCCCTTAGAATTATTGGTGCGCTGAATTACGATACTCTTTTCCGAAAGTTCTCTCACGATATTACTGACGTATTGGTTGAAGATGGAATTTTGTATGAGAAGATGACAGGTACAGCCAAATTGGAAAAAGGGGTATTTGACGTGGAAGGAATATATTTGGAGGGACCAACGATGTCAATGGTCATGACCGGTACCTCTGACTGGAACACTAGGCAGCATCAAATCACAATGGGAGTAGAGCCACAAATCAGAAATTCATTAACCACATTGGCAGCGGTGCTGATTAATCCAATCACAGGTGCCTTGGTTTATGTTGGTGGCAAGCTCGCCGAAGAGATGGATATCAGATTCTCTTATCGATATGATATTACCGGGCCATGGGACAATCCTGTAGTCAAACCGAAAGGTTCCTAGTGAACGCGGGTGCTTTCATTCGTCAATTTCAACCGAACAGATTTGTTATGAATCGACGAATTCAAAGAATCATTCTTTCAGTACTGGCGCTTTGTGCGCTGTCAGGTGTAGTTATTGCAGATATTGAAGTTCAGATAGCGCACTACGAATGGCCGCAAAACTCCTCGGTTGATGATGTTCTTCAAATTCCACAGTTCAGGTCGGCACTTGCTCATTACGATGAATTGGAAAACGCACAGCTGATCATCCGGTATCCCGGGGGTGACGAAGGCAATTCCTGGGCAGTTTCCCTTCGGAACTCCCTAGTCAGTCTCGGCATCCCACAATCTGACATACTGCTCGAACCCGCTTCTGGAATCCCTGAAACAATTGTCCTTATCGTTACTGCATTGAGCGACTACTGATGCCGAGAATTGCTGCGATTCAACTGAATGCCGGAGCAGACATCAATAAAAATCTCAATTTAACGCGAGATCTGGTTGTTCAGGCATGTGAAGAGGGTGCGGTTCTGGCTGCTCTACCGGAATGTTTCGCCTTTATGGCGACTGATGATCAGCAACGGCTTCATTTTGCAGAACCCGAAAGTACGCCCGGGTTAGTACAAAATTTCCTGTCTGATTTAGCAAAGGAGTTGGGAATCTGGATTCTCGCAGCCGGTGTTTTTATTCGCAGCCGGCAATTGAATTTGGTTCGAAATGCAAGCTTTCTGTTTGATGATCGTGGGACAGAGGTCTGCCGATATGACAAGATTCATCTGTTTAACGTAAATTTATCGAACGGAGAATGTTATTCAGAATCTCGCTACACAGAACCGGGTACTGAAATTGTGATTCAGGACACACCTATTGGTACGTGCGGACTAACCAACTGTTACGACGTCAGGTTTCCGTCACTCTACAAACAATTAGCGGCAGATGGGGCAATCTGGTTTGCAGTTCCATCTGCATTTGCCTATACCACTGGCAAGGATCACTGGGAAGTCTTACTAAGAGCCCGTGCGATAGAGAATCAAGCATATGTTGTTGCGCCTGCACAGTGGGGCCGTCATCCCGGTAATAGACAAACGTACGGACATTCAATGATTGTAGACCCGTGGGGTCAAATCGTTGCCTGCCAGGCCGAAGGCAACTGTGTCATTTATGGTGAAATTGAAATTGATCGCGTCAACTCAATTCGTAGACGCTTCATGGATTTACAAAATTGACTTATTTCAATGTGAAAATCAATCGAAAACGCACTTGATCAACTCTGAAATTCTGTCGAATTTCGAAGTGAATAGATTGAAGTCATCGTTGGAGACCGTCTATTCGATGCCTACATTGCCTTTTGCGAGTCTAATGCCACAGGGTGTTCTCGACAAGTTCTTGTTGCAACCTGTCAATGCTCAACACATCAATCCCGTCTTGGGTGCGGAAAGAACGTTTGCCACCGTAGACAAGTAGGCGTCTCACAATTCGGGGGAGCTCCGCGACCGCACGCAGACCTGGTAGCATGCTGGTATGATAACGGGGCTGTGCCTTGACTTCAATCGCAATAAACTCACCATTCCGACGCATTAGGAAGTCAACCTTGGTGCGGGTTGCCGGGTGAGGCGCCCAATAGTATAGCTCGTCGAATAATTCACTTTCCTCTGCATGCACCCGCAGAAGGTGCAATATCCAACCTTCTAGTAGAGTGCCGCGTTCTTCCGGCGCGATTGGTCCGTAGAGCTTCTTCACTGCACGTACCAGTCCTGGGTCAATCCAGTAGAGCTTCGGATGTCGGCGCTCCCTTAATCGCAGGCGCGACTGGAAGGCTGAAAGGCGGAACGTAAGCAGAGTGTCTTCGAGGATGTCTAATTAGCCTTGCACGGTAGTTCGTGCGACACCACTTTCGCGCGCAATTCCTGATACGTTTACAACTTGACCGTGGTAGAGAGCAGCGATTGGCAGAAAGCGAGCGAAACCCGGAAGGTTTCTTACCAACCCTTCCGCCCTAACCTCCTCTCGAAAGTAGTGAAGGACATAACTCTCAAGTACCTGACGCTTTTCATCTGCAACCCAGATTAGAGGAATGGTTCCAGTATCAAGGGCGACATCAAGGTTAAAGTCGTCCCCGAGTTCGTTCGGTGTTAAGGGATGCATTGTTTTGTGTAGAGCTCGTCCGGCAAGCAGGTTGACACCTGAAGCCTTGAGCTTTCGTGCGCTTGATCCGAGCAGTGCGAATTTGAGACGCCGATCCTCAATTTGTCGATGCACTTCGTTGAGGAGATTAGGTAGACGTTGAATCTCGTCAACCACCACCCAAATGCCAGGCGGCGACAATTGAAGATCCGCGGCGAAGAGAGACGGGTCGGAAAGATAGTCCTGGTATCGCGCTTCGTCAAGAAGATCAATGTGTAGCGCATCGGGAAACTGCTCTCGTGCCCATGTGCTTTTGCCAATTCCTCGAACACCGAGTAAAAAGAAACTCTGCCGGGATGGACGAGTTAGCCGAGGATATGTCGTTTGTGACATTATGCCGTCATATTTCGAGGATTTTTGACACTATACTGTTAAAAAATCTACGGCAAGTTTATGATGCCAATAAAGTTGCCATTCCTCGATATCGTATTCTGAGTTGCTGAAGCCGTATCCACTGACTTTTTACTTTGGACAGTTTGTCGGTGTATTTCAGATATGGCAACCCTACCGTAAGCAGATTGAAGTTTCCGGGACAATCAATCATCAAACACTGTCCAGTCAATCAGAGTAAATAGTCGTACCAGCTCTTGATTCATATCGGGTTAATTGTTAATGCAACTGGGGAACAGTCCAATCAATTTAACCAGAGAATAAATTCGCATTAGTAAGATTTTCGTAAAGAAGTCCAGTGAATATGCGTTGCTATAATAATTAACACTCGTCTTGCAGTAAACGCCGATGTAGTTAACTGCACTATTTTCTTGTTGTTTCCGCTTTCGTTATGTCTAGATGACTTGGGACAGTATTTTCAGCGGTTAATGAGTTGGCTCCAGATAGAAGGATCTAAAGATGGAAAATTACATTGAAATCGCTCGCAGAACATTGCTTGATCCAGCTGAGGTCAGTGATCGTGAACTGGATCAATTGTTGGGAAAGATGATCGGTAAATCAATTGATCATGCGGATGTCTACTTTCAGTATTCGCGAAGTGAAAACTGGTCTCTGGAAGAGGGTATCGTTAAGTCTGGCGCCTATTCGGTTGATAAGGGTGTAGGACTGCGTGCAGTCAGTGGTGAAAAAACAGGTTTTGCTTTTTCTGATGACTTGAGTCTGGATGCTTTAACCCATGCTGCCCAGTCAGCTCGCGGGATTGCGCAAGGAATCGGCTCAGGAAGATCTGGGCTGTTAGGTAAAGGCAGCACACAGGTTCCAATGCGTTACTCAGGCGACAACCCTCTACAGAGTCTTGATGAAGATGCGAAAATTGCACTTTTGGAGCGCGTTGAACAGGAGGCGCGCAAGCAAGACCCACGCGTCAAGGAAGTGATGGTCAATCTGGCCGGTGAACATAACGTAGTCATGATCGTCGGGCACGATGGAAAAGTTTGTGCCGATGTGCGCCCGTTGATCCGTCTGAATGTTACGGTTGTTGCAGAACAGAATGGAAGGCGCGAGCGGGGAAATTTTGGAGGCGGTTCCAGACAGTCCTATGAATTCTTCCAGCAGGAAGAACGCGCGCTCAATTACGCGCGGGAAGCTGTTCGACAGGCTCTCACGAATCTAGAATCAGTGGACGGTCCAGCAGGAACGATGACGGTCGTTTTAGGACCTGGATGGCCGGGAATACTGCTTCATGAAGCCATTGGACATGGCTTGGAAGGTGATTTCAATCGGAAGGGAACATCCGCATTTTCCGGGCGAATTGGAGAGAAGGTAGCGTCTGATCTGTGCACGATAGTAGACGATGGTACGATCGAAAACCGTAGGGGGTCACTCAGTGTTGATGATGAGGGGACTCAATCCCAGAATACTGTATTGATCGAAAACGGAATACTGAAAGGGTACATGCAGGACTTGACCAATGCACGTCTGATGGGACAGGCTCCTACCGGTAACGGTCGCCGTCAGTCCTTCGCGCATTTACCGATGCCAAGAATGACTAATACCTACATGTTGTCTGGTGAATCAGAACATGATGAGATTATTGAATCAGTTGACAGTGGACTCTATGCCGTTCAATTTGGCGGAGGTCAGGTTGACATTACCTCGGGGAACTTCGTATTTTCAGCAACTGAAGCCTACAAAATTGAGAATGGCAAAGTAACTCATCCTGTCAAAGGTGCCACACTCATTGGTAATGGAC
>CAZYSR010000488.1:0-6909 GCA_964649525.1 uncultured Gammaproteobacteria bacterium | reverse complement strand
GACTTCGCCCTTCTGCCAATCCAGCAATTCGACTAATCCGGGCTTTGCCAACCGCCCGTGCGCGTGAATCGAATCAATTTTGTTTGCTTTAAGGAGTGAAGCAATACCGCGGGTCAGCGTGGTCACAATTTTGACCTTACGCTTCATCATTGTTTCAACATCCATCGAGACGTTTTCTACGTTTATCCCGTGAAGTTTGAATGTATGAGAAACTTCGTGGAACTTTTCTGAAGAATCCAGCAGTGCTTTCGATGGAATGCATCCGACATTCAGACACGTCCCACCCAGCGCGGCTTTACCCTTATCGTTCGCCCAGCGATCAACGCAGGCAGTCTTAAGTCCAAGCTGTGCGCAGCGGATGGCTGCAACGTATCCGGCCGGCCCTGCTCCAATGACTACGACATCGTAGTTTTCAGTCATGCTGGCAACCCATCAGAGTTCCAGAAGAATTCTTGATGGATCTTCCAATCCTTCTTTAATGCCAACTAGAAAAGTAACCGCTTCCCTTCCATCGATGATGCGATGATCGTAGGTTAATGCCAGATACATCATGGGTCGGACAACTACTTCGCCATTTTCAACGACCGGTCTTTCCTGGATCTTGTGCATACCGAGAATAGCGCTTTGTGGAGGATTGACAATTGGAGTCGACACGAGTGAACCAAAAACACCACCGTTGGTGATCGTGAAAGTGCCGCCGGCCAACTCATCCAATGTCAGAGAACCGGACCTGGCGCGTTCCCCAAAGTCGCGAATTGTTTTTTCAATTTCACCAAATCCCATTAAATGCGCATTACGAAGAATCGGCACTACCAATCCTCGCGGTGAGGATACTGCGATACCTACGTCGCTGTAATCGTGATAGATAATTTCGTCACCTTCAATGATTGCATTGACTGCTGGAACAGCCTTTAACGATTCAACCGCCGCCTTGACGAAGAATGACATGAAACCCAATCGTGTACCGTGCTTGCTTTCAAAATTGTCACGGTGCTTTGCGCGAAGCGCCATTACTGCACTCATGTCCACCTCATTGAAAGTAGTTAGCAGTGCTGCCGTTTGTTGAGCCTGTACTAACCGAGCAGCTATCGTACGACGTATCCGGCTCATTGGCTGACGCTTGAAACTGCGTTCATCTGAAGCCGCTTCTGACACTACTACAGGCTGCTGGGTAGCCGCCGTAGGCACTGGATTGTCGGGCTGTTCTGCAGGCAACGACCGCGGAGTCGATGCTACCGGTTCCGACACTGGTTCTGCAGTAGCTTTAGCTTCAATAGCCTGCACTACATCGGCCTTGGTAATGCGTCCATCCCTTCCCGTTCCAACAACAACACTGATATCTATACCATTTTCGCTTGCCAATACGCGTGCCGCCGGACTTGGCTGCCCGCCAGTCTCCGCCCGCATCTCTGGCTCAGGTTCTGGTTCAGCGGTTTCTGCTATTTCTTCTTCTGCAACTTTAGCCGGTTCTGGTTCTTTTGAGGTCACGGGCTCTGCAGCAGCAGTGGAATTGCCGATGGCACCCAGTACATCGCCTTCAACCACTGTTTCCCCGGCGCTTTTACGAATCTCAGTCAAAACCCCGTCGTTTGGCGCTGGTATTTCGAGCACAATTTTTTCTGTTTCGAGTTCAATCAGAAGTTCATCCTGTTTGAACGGTTCGCCAACTTCTTTGTGCCAAGCCAGGACGGTTGCTTCACTAACCGATTCCGGCAACATTGGCGTAGTGATTTCAGCTGACATTTGATCTTGCACTCCTAGGTTGTGAGATAGGGACGACATTACGAACAATCGACAGTGCTTCAGAAATAAGTCGCTCTTGCTGGGCCAAATGCATACGGTAATGCCCGACAGCCGGTGATGGCGCTTCAGGACGCGAAGAACATATTATTTTCTGATTCTTTCTTCGACACTCTCGCAGTCGATGCCATATTCGATACCAGGCACCCTGATTCTGCGGCTCCTCCTGGCACCAGACTATTTCTTTGGCATCCGGATAAGATCTAAGGATTTGCGTCAGTTCGTGTACCGGGAACGGATGTAGCTGTTCAATCCTGATGATGGCAACCTCATCAATTTCCCGAATTTCGCGCATTTCAATTAAGTCGTAGTAAACCTTGCCAGAACACAGTATGACGCGGGTGACCGCTTCGCGATCAATTTCCTCATTGATTTCATCGATGATTGTTTGAAACCCATATCTGGACAAATCACGAACTTCTGAAACTGCACGTTTATGACGCAAAAGACTCTTCGGTGACATTACGACAAGCGGCCGGCGATAATATCTCATCGCCTGCCGACGCAACATATGAAACACCTGTGCTGGAGTTGTCGGAACACAAACCTGTATATTTCCGTCGGCACTCAGCTGCAGAAATCGTTCCAGTCGGGCTGAGGAATGCTCAGGGCCCTGACCTTCGTAACCATGAGGGAGCAACAAGACCATGTTGCATAGTCGGCCCCATTTAGCAAATCCACTGCTAATGAATTGATCGATTACAATTTGGGCACCATTGGCGAAGTCCCCAAACTGCGCTTCCCAAATCACCAGTGTATCCGGATCAGTGGTGGCGTAGCCATATTCAAAACCCAGCACCGCCTCTTCCGACAACAGTGAATTAAATATCTGGCAATCTTCGGGATAACCTATGGATTTTAGCGGGCAAAACACGTCCCGACTGTTTTGATCGTGCAACAAGGCGTGACGATGCGAAAAAGTTCCGCGGCCAACATCCTGACCTGTCAGTCGAATTGAAGTCCCGTCATCAATGAGTGAGGCGTATGCCATTGTCTCAGCAAAGCCCCAATCGATCACCAGCTTGCCGGCAGCCATTTTGGATCGATCAGTCATGATTTTCTTCACCCGGCTATGTAGAGTGAAGTTTTCGGGTAATTCGGCGAGTTTGGCTGTGTAGCGCTTGATATTCTTGAGGGTAACGGTAGTGTCGACCGGATCAGACCACTCCGCCCGAAAATACGGCGCCCAATTGACAATTTTTTTCATTTTTGCCGGATCAATTATCTGCCCCGCAACCACTTCTCCCCGATCAAGGTTGTCCCGATATTCCATCACCATTTTCTGTGCTTCCTGATCCGTGACCACCCCTTGATCAACCAGCTTTTGAGCATATTGTCGACGGGTTGGCGCTAATTTCTTGATCGCGTTGTACATGACAGGCTGTGTCATCATGGGTTCATCTGCTTCGTTATGCCCGTAGCGACGATAACAAACAAGATCAATCACAACGTCGGTGTGGAATTCCATACGATAGGCGTGTGCCAGTCGCGCAACTGAAACAACAGCCTCAGGATCATCTCCGTTGACATGAAAAATCGGGGCCTGCACCATTTTTGCAATTTCTGTACAGTAGACGGTTGAGCGCGCATCCAGTTTATTGCTGGTTGTAAATCCAATTTGATTATTGATGATGACGTGAATCGTTCCACCAACCTCAAAACCCCGGGTATGGGACATGTTCAATGTCTCCATAACAACCCCCTGACCAGCGAAAGCAGCATCGCCATGAACCAGAATTGGGGTGACTTCCTTCTTGGACTCGTCATGACGTCTGTGTTGACGAGCACGGACCGAACCGGTCACGACGGGATCGATGATCTCAAGGTGCGACGGATTAAACGCCAAGGCAACGTGTACGATTCCACCGGGAGTGTTGATATCAGACGAAAAACCCATGTGATACTTGACATCACCATGTTCCTGGGACCAGTGGTCAGCTATGGAAAGATTCCCTTCGAATTCGCCAAACACTTCTGCCGGAGCCTTGCCAAGAATATTCACCAGTACATTCAGGCGGCCGCGATGGGCCATGCCAATCACCACCTCCTTAGCACCGGATATGCCAGATCTCTGCACCAGTTCGTACATGATCGGGATCAGAGATTCCCCGCCTTCGAGAGAGAACCTTTTTTGACCGACATATTTCATGTGCAGGTAGGTTTCCATGCACTCGGCCATGGTAAGCAGTCTCAGAATCTGCTTGCGATCATCATCCGTAATCAGATTGTCCAGAGAGACATTTTCGATTCTGGATTGAATCCAATCCAGACGATTCTGATCGGAAATGTGCATGTACTCATAGCCAATCGATCGGCAGTAAGTCTTCTGGTAGTATTCAATGATGTGTTCTAGAGAAACGTACTGTGACCCGAATACAGCATCGAATTTAAACCTCTCCTTAAGGTCAGCATTTTCCAGTCCCACTGAATTCAGGCTAAGATCGGCACTAAACCATTCATCGGTGAGCACTAACGGATCAAGCTTGGCGTTCAGGTGTCCGTAAACCTGATACCGACGGATGAGACGCTGAACCGCAGCTTGCCTGCGAAGGTAGTCCGTACTGACTAATTCGTCGGCAGATGAGGCTTCCGGTCGGGTAGAAACAGGGACGTGATCAAGTGAATCAAAAGTTTCGCGCCATGCCTGTGGTACACTTTCAGGAGCCGATTCATATTCGTCGAATAGACTCTCAAGATAGGCGAGATTGGCAGAAGAAATTCCGGTTGGGTTGACAGTTTCTCTAGACTTGCTCATGGGTCCGATCCTTGGTTGCAATTATTGGATTCGCACTGGAACTTACGGTAGAGGGCTAGCGTACCTGAGCAATGTTTCAGGTACGAAGAGGTACGACTGTACCAGAGAATCGCAGACCTTGGAAATAACTTCCAATTGAAATTTCGCATGAACTTCTGACGATACCTGGCAGTGGTCAGAGTACCGAGTGCTGGCTTGAGTATTCACTGATTTTCAGTGTTATTCTTAACGTCTGAAATTATAAGCACTTTGGAGATGCAAAATTTGGCCGTGGATCAATTCAGCCAAATAGATCCATAGTCAAAGAATTATCGGAGGCAGAATTTCTTTACAAAACAGGAAACTAACTCAGCAAAATGTTCTTCTATCCTGTTATTTTGCAGACGAAAATTCAACAAGAAGATCTTTGGCGTCAACATTGTCGCCAGCCGAAACCAGCAAGGAAGCCACGCTTGCTGAGCGTTCGGCACGTATGGCTGTTTCCATTTTCATCGCTTCAATGGTCAGAATCACGTCTCCCGCTTCAATTGACTGGCCCACAGTTACATTCACTGATGAGATCATGCCAGGCATGGGTGACATAACGTGATCAGGGTTGCCTTCCTCACCCTTGCGACGCTGCTCTACCAGACTGGCAAATTTTCGATTCGGTACTTTGACCGTACGCGGCTGACCATTAAGTTCAAAGAATACTCTGATATTTCCATCCGCATCGGTTTCACCAATCGCCAGACATTGAATCACGAGCGTCTTGCCTGGTTCCAGATCCACTGATATCTCCTGTTCCGGTCTCATGCCATAGAAAAATAACGCAGTTGGCAATACATGCATTGGGCCATTCTGGCGTCGATGAGACATGTATTCCAGAAAAACCGCCGGGTACATCAGATAGGACTGGAGTTCCTCATTGCTGACCGCGCCTTCAACCTTGGATTCAGCTTCAGAGCGCAGTTCATCCAGATCGGCGGGCGGTAAATTGTCGCCTGGGCGATTTGTGATGGGCATCTCACCCTTAAGGACCTTTTTTTGCAGATCTGCTGGAAAACCGCCATAAGGCTGGCCCAACTCACCGGCAAAAAATGACTTCACCGAATCTGGAAATGCGACCTCCCTGTTCGGATCTTCAACCTCTTCCCGGCTCAGGCCTGAACTAACCATGAACAAGGCCATGTCGCCAACCATTTTCGAAGTTGGTGTAACTTTAATGACATCTCCAAGCATGTCGTTCACCACTGAATAAGCGTGAGCTACTTCGTGCCAGCGGGCTTCCAGTCCCAATGCCCTTGCCTGTTCTTTGAGATTGGTGAATTGTCCACCTGGCATCTCATGTAGATAGACTTCAGATGCTCCAAAGCGTACATCACTCTCGAACGCGGCATAATTTTTTCGAACACTTTCCCAATACGAAGAAAGCTCCAGGATGGCATCTGAATTCAATCCAGTGTCGGATTGAGTGCCCTTTAGAGCCCTAACCACCGAACCGAGATTTGGCTGGGAAGTTGTGCCAGAAACAGCATCCATCGCGAGATCAACAGCATCCGCACCTGCCCGAACAGCTGAAATTACGCTGGCTGCCGCGATGCCGCTGGTGTCGTGAGTGTGAAAATGAATCGGCAAACCGGTTTTTCCCTTCAGCGAACTGACTAGTAGATTTGCACTATCTGGCGTCAACAATCCGGCCATATCCTTGATACACAAGATATGAATGCCGAGATCCTGCATTCTGACTGCCAGATCCTCATAGTAGTTCAGGGTGTACTTGCTGCGGTCGGGGTTTAAGATATCGCCACTGTAGCAGATTGCGCCTTCAAGCAGCTTGCCAGTTTCCAAAACCGCATTCATCGCAACTTCCATGTTGTCGACCCAATTCAGGCAATCAAACACCCTGAATAGATCAATGCCTGACTGCGCACTTTGGTATATGAATTCGCGTACGACGTTGTCGGGATAATTCCTGTAGCCAACGCCATTTGCACCTCTGAGCAGCATCTGCAGCAGAATGTTCGGTATGCGATTTCGAAGATCGCGCAAACGTTCCCATGGACACTCCTTAAGAAATCGCATAGAAACATCAAATGTGGCCCCTCCCCAACACTCAAGACTGAACAGGTTCGGCAGATTGAAAGTGTAAGCCTCAGCGCACTGCACCATATCGTAAGTTCGGAATCGTGTTGCCAGCAACGACTGATGGGCGTCACGTAAAGTTGTGTCGGTTATCAATGCCTGAGGCTGGTCCAGCATCCATTGGGCAAACTGTGCCGGACCCAGCTCATCTAGAAGCTGCCGTGTTCCGGTGACCGGCTCGCCAACTGAATTTGGTGGCACGGGGTGCTGGATTATTGCCGGTTCTGGAC
>CAZYSR010000487.1:0-20813 GCA_964649525.1 uncultured Gammaproteobacteria bacterium | reverse complement strand
ATTTTTAATTTTTCAAACACCATTTGCGGGAACAGTTCCAGATTTGTACCAGTTAGTGCCGACAGTGCTATTGACGGAAAGTTGTAGTTTACAAGTTCATTGAGAGCGTCGAGCTCATCAGGATCGGCAGCTAAGTCGATTTTATTGGCAACCAGAATCGTAGGTAAGGCAACCCGAAACGGATCAAAGTCTGGGTCATCCGGTGTGCTCACACCGTTTACCAGTTCTATTTCAAATTGGTCAGTCAGGCTGACTTTTCGCTGGTCCAGTTGGGTGATAACCTGGTCAATATGATCGATGCATTCAGGGTTGGAGATATCAATGACAAGGAACGCTGCATCGGCGGTTTGCAGTGAATTGACCACCCACGGTTCAAAGTAATCATTAGAGATGGGCGGCAAGTCAACCATCTGAAAGTGGATGTCTTCATACGGCATCATGCCAGGCAGCAGACATTGTGTAGTGAATGGATAGGGACCGATTTCGGAGCGTGCACCAGTCATCTGGTGATGCAGTTGGGATTTTCCGGAATTCGGGGGTCCTAGTAATGCAATCTGGGCCGCTCCTTCTGGCCGAACCGAATGAGAAGGACCCGTCCGTGCCCCGCCCTTGCGCGGCCCCGCCAGTTCATCAGTCAGCATTTTGATGCGGGTTTTGATGTCGCGCTGTAGGTGCTCCGTTCCCTTGTGCTTGGGAATGGTTCGCAACATTTCTTTGAGGCACTTCAACCTGTCCGCAGACTCGCGCGCTTCACGAAAGGCCTGTTCAGCTTTTTTGTATTCGGGGGATACGTTGGTTGGCATTCAATACGGGTCTGTGTCACACATCGCTTCATATAATATTATCCTTTCGGCAAACCGAATAACGATTGCGACAACGCCACGTATGGAAGACAAGGTATTTCTGATCACTGGTGCATCAAGTGGAATTGGTGCTGCAACCGCGCGTTCAGCGGCGAAGCGAGGTTATCGTACAGTTCTGGCGGCTCGAAGAGAGGACATTCTGAATGAATTGTGTGAGGAGTTAGGTGGTCCGACTCGTGCGCTGGCAGTCCGATGCGATGTTACCCAATGGGAAGACCAACAGGAAATGATTGGCCGGGCAATCGATCGATTTGGGCGGATTGATGTGGTATTGGCAAATGCCGGAGTTTACTATACCGGAGGTGGTTTCGCCGATGGTAACCCTGAACGTTGGAAGGAGATGATCTTGACCAACGTATATGGTGCGGGACTGACGATCAGAGCCAGTCTTGCAGCTTTGAAAATAAGCAAAGGCCACATCTTGCTTTTGGGTTCAGCGGCTGGCAGACGGCCAATTCCCGGTTCCATGTACAGTGCGACTAAGTGGGCCGTAACGGGTATGAACTACAACCTTCGGGAAGAGCTCAGAGGAACCGGCGTTCGCGTTACCAATATCCAGCCAGGCGTGACCAATACAGAGATATTTGGGGGCGAAGTTAGAGACAATGCGATGGAACGCGAAGATGTTGCAGAGGCCATTCTGTTTGCTGTCGAACAGCATCCGCGGGTTGACATGCATGAAATTCTGATGTATCCAACACCCCCGGAAAAATAACGCCCAATTTTGGGAAAGATTCATCAATCACCGTCGGAGAGCCTACGATAATGGCAGCAGAATGTTCCGTTTGTGTTAGTGAAATAGATTTTGAAGACGACACCATTGTCGGGGAGCTTTTGGCGTGTCCTTTCTGTGGCACCGAACTTGAGGTAGTCAGCATTGACCCGCCAACATTGGAAGTCGCACCGGAACTGGATGAAGACTGGGGTCAATAAATGAAAATGTTCACGGATTTATTTCTGTGAACGTCGGGTTCTTACACTCTGTCATTCGCTTTGAGGAGAAAAAGCTGCTCGAAGCGTTTCGCGCACACCAGGGTGTCAACATCACCATGCTCGACGACAGGAAACTGGTCTTCGACCTGGAGAGCGTTCCGCCGATTGATGTTGCCTTCGAGCGTTGTGTCAGTCACTCGCGCGCAGTATGCAGCTTGCAGTTCTTGGAAAAGGCAGGTGTACCGTGCGTCAACCGCGCCGAAGTCGCCAGGGTGTGCGGGGACAAAATTGAGACATCCATACGGTTGGCTCAACGCGATATTCCACAGCCGCAGCTCCGGGTGGCGTATACCGAAGAATCTGCGCTGGATGCCATTGAGGAATTGGGCTATCCCGTCGTTCTAAAACCGGCAATCGGCTCTTGGGGACGCTTGCTTTCGAAGATTAATGACCGATCAGCGGCGGAAACTGTTTTGGAACACAAGCGACTGCTCGGTTCGTATCAGCACTCAATCTTCTATATCCAGGAATATGTGGAAAAGCGAGGACGTGACATCCGCACATTTGTGGTCGGTGATGAGTGTATTGCGGGCATTTATCGAGAATCGACTCACTGGATTACCAACACCGCCCGCGGAGCAGTTGCGTCCAATTGCCCCATTACAAATGAAATCGCTGAAATATCGCTGGCGGCTGCAGACGCGGTGGGTGGCGGCATTCTGGCGATTGATCTGTTTGAGTCCGAAAGAGGAATGCTTGTCAATGAGGTCAACTACACGATGGAATTTCGCAACAGCATTGCACCAACCGGCATCGACATCCCGGCTCGAATGGCTGATTTCGTGGTCAACCATCAGACTTAAGGCATCCACTTGATAAGAGCATCTATCGCAGGTGGGGCGGGCTACGCGGGTGGTGAACTGATTCGCCTTCTGCATGGTCATCCGGAGGTCGAAATTAGTCAGATTGCCTCACGCAGTCGTGCAGGCAAATTCATTCATTCGTCCAATCCGAATCTTCGCAAACTGCTGACAAAGAAATTTTGCTCCCCCGATGAATTAGCAGAATGCGATGTTCTTTTTCTGTGTCTGCCGCACGGCATAGCAATGAATTCGATTGATCACTATATGGGCCTTGCACCCAAAATAATCGATCTCAGTGCCGACTTTCGACTCGACAGTGACGCAGCATATGAAGTGGCTTATGGCAAACCTCACTTGCGACCTGAGCTGCTGCAGACTTTTACTTACGGCATCGCTGAACTTCATCGAGATCGAATAGCTACATCTGACTATGTGTCCTGTGCTGGCTGCAATGCGACTGCGGTGATTCTAGCCCTGCTGCCAATCACAGAATCATGTTCTGTCAGTTCTATCGTTGCCGAAGTCAAGGTCGGCTCCAGTGAAGCTGGCAGTCAGGCAAGCGAAGGCAGTCACCACCCGGTGCGCAGTGGTGCAGTTCGATCCTATCGACCAACCGGTCATCGGCATGTCGCCGAAATGAAGCAGGCGCTCAATGTCGGGTCAGTCAGTTTTTCAGCAACCTCAATTGAGATGGTGCGGGGCATCGTTGCCACCTGTCATGTGTTTTCCGAACAGACGCTGCCTGATGAACGGGATTTGTGGAAGGCATATAACCAGGCTTACCTCAATGAACCTTTTGTCCGGGTGGTCAAAGACCGTTCGGGAATACATCGATACCCTGAACCCAAACAATTGGCTGGAACCAATTTTTGTGACGTCGGATTCGAGCGGGATGCTGAGAATAATCGTATCGTTGCCATCAGTGCCCTCGACAATCTGATGAAAGGTGCAGCAGGTCAGGCTGTACAGAATCTCAATATCATGTTTGGCATGTCTGAGCGCACCGGGCTGGAGTTTGCTGGCCTGTACCCTGCCTGACCGGCCGGTCTGACAACGGAACGTCAATTCAATGTGCCGACTGCTTTTTATCAAGAGTGATGCGCCAGTCAGCATGCAGCATCATTTGGAGAAATTTGCCCAAACTGCAAGCAACAGTCCAGAGGATCAAAGTCACGGTTGGGGCTGCACCTGGCTCGAATCCGGAAAATGGCATTTCTATCACAGCATAAAACCGATCTGGGAGGATCATTTCGAGCGATTTGAGCCTTGTGATTATTTTCTTGCCCATGCCCGCAGTGCCTATCGAAATGAGGGCATTGAAGTTCGCAACAATATGCCCTTTGATGATGGTGAAAGAATTTTCATCTTCAACGGTGAACTGCAAGGCGTTCGTATTCGGGAAGCGGGTCGTATTGGTGCAGAAAGAGTGTTTAATTTCATCAAACGGTTTGATAACGGTGATATGGAGTTGGCAATTCAACAGGGCGTTGACCACCTTGTACGGAAGTCACGTTATGTACGTGCAATGAATTTCATCATTGCAACCGCGAACGAAGCCTGGGTCAGCACAACCTTCAATGAAAATCCAGAATATTTTCAATTGCATACGAAACTGATCGATGGGACTTACATCGTCAGTTCAGCACCTTATGAAAAAAGTTCCAACTGGACGCCAATTGAAAATTACACCATTACGCGGATTCTAAGGTCAGAATAATGGCGGCTTTGAATCAATCTGAGATTCGGCCTGTTATCGTCAAAGTTGGTGGTGGAGGCGACATTAATTCGGCTGGAATTGCACGGGATCTTGCAAACCTGGATGAGTCGGTGATCGTTGTCTTAGGCGCCAATGCTGAACGCGACCGATTGGCACAGAAACTGGACATGCCGACCAAAACGCTGCAGTCTGTTTCTGGTTACGAGAGTGTGTATTCAGACGACAACGCGATAGATGTCATCATGATGAGTTATGCTGGCTTGGTCAGGATGCGCTTTGTTGAAGCCTGTCAGAAAGTTGGCATCAATGCCATTGGATTAAGCGGGCTGGATGGTCGCTTGATTGAAGGCAGACGCAATCGTGGTATTCGGGTTCGAGAACAGGGTAAGACACTACTGAAAAGAGATTTTTCCGGAAAGCCTGAACAGATCAACACGCAACTGCTGACGCAGCTACTTGTGGATGGGCTCACGCCAGTCATCAGCATTCCCATTGCAGATGAGAACGGGGTCGCGATCAATGCGGATAACGATAATATCGTCACCGTTTTGCATGGGCAGATGCAGGCGAAACGAATTTACCAGTTTATTGAGGCACCGGGATTACTGGCCGACCGCGATGATCCGTTGAGCCTGATTAGAAAGCTGGATTCAAGTGATCTTAGAGCACAAGAATCCGAGGTCAGCGGTCGAATGAAGCGTAAACTGCTGGCCCTACAAAAATTGTTTGAACAGGGTCCAACGGAAGTGATCATTGCTGATGGCCGAGTGGACTCACCAATCACGACTGCTGAATCTGGAACCATGATCAGTTGATCATAGGAGATGAATGATGAATAGTGTGGATGCACGGGAAACTGAACTCAGTGTCGGCGTATACAAAAGCCGAGGGGTTTCGCTGGTGAGAGGCGACGGTGCGCTACTGTGGGATGATCAAGGTAAGCAATACATCGATTGTACCGCTGGCATTGGAGTTGCCAATATTGGGCACGCCAACCCGGTTTTGGCTAACGCGATCGCGGAACAAGCCAAACGCCTGATTACTTGTGCCGGAATATTTCCCAATGACGTTCGCGCCGAGTGCATGGAGAAACTAGTCGAAATCAGCCCAACTGGTCTGGAGCGGGTGTTCTTGTGTAACTCCGGTGCCGAAAGTATCGAAGGTGCGCTTAAATTCGTTCGCCAGACTACCGGCCGGAACAAAGTGGTCAGCGCCAATCGAGGATTTCACGGTCGTACCATGGGAGCGCTCAGTGCGACACCGAACAAGAAATATCAGGATCCTTTTAGCCCTCTGGTGCCGGGTTTCTCATATGTACCGTACAACCATGTTGAAGCGCTCAAAGAAGCGGTCGATGAACATACCGCTGCTATTCTGCTGGAACTGGTGCAGGGTGAAGGTGGTGTCTACACTGCTAATCAATCATACATCGACGCGGCAGTCGAAATTTGCAAATCGAACGGCGCGATGCTGATTATTGATGAAATCCAGACGGGGTTTTGTCGAACCGGAAAAATGTTCGCGTGCGAGCACTATGGTGTTGAACCGGATGTACTTTGTCTTGCCAAGGGGATTGCAGGCGGAGTTCCGATGGGTGCGATACTGGTGAATGGTAGAATCAAATCTTCGGTTGGCGCGCATGGCAGCACTTTTGGTGGTAATCCGTTGGCGTGTGCGGCTTTTCTAGCGACGGTCGGGGTGATGGAACGCGAGCAGCTCGCCGACCGTGCGGCTGAACTTGGCGATCTATTTGTCAGCAAGCTGTTAAAAGACAAACCGCCTCAGGTGCGGGTGGTCAGACACCTGGGTCTGATGATCGGGATTGAACTTAAGGTTCGCTCCACACCGTATCTGCAAAAGCTGCAGGACCAGGGTGTGCTTGCTTTGCCAGCTGGTACGACCGTACTGCGTCTGCTTCCACCGCTGGTTATTACTGAAGCGCAGATGGATGAGGTTCTTGACAGGTTGCTTGCGGTTTTGGAATTGGAGACTGAAAGCGCACCCGCGTGATACTTTCAGTGATGCGTGCTGGTAGGGTTTGATGGCAGAAGATTATCATTGGATCACTCGCTTTGCAGACTCTGCTGTCAACACCGTTTTCGGATGCATCCCGCGTAAGCCGCTGACCGAAGCTGAGTGGCGTAATTTGCAGCTTGTCGCTCACCGCGGATGTGCCAACCCAAGTCACTTCATCTATGAAAACACTCTGTCAGCATTCGAAGCAGCGCGTGATGCAGGCGTGTGGGGGATTGAATTTGACGTTCAATGGACATTAGACGACTGGCCAGTCGTCATTCACGACCCGCACACGGCAGGACTTCCAGGACCAGGAGCGGTCGAAGTTGCAAAAACGGAACTTGATGAGTTGCGCAAACTTTCCCCTCTGGTCCCCAGGCTTGAGGAAGTGCTGGAACAGTTTGCAGCTCAAATGCACCTAATGATTGAACTCAAGGGGCGATTACCAAATTCCAAAGCAGGCCAGCGACTTCGGGACTGTCTGATCAAACTGCAGCCCGTCGAAGAATATCACCTGATGTCACTGGAACCTGCACCACTTCGGGAGCTTGAAGATTTTCCGGTGGCTTCGAAACTCTTGATTGCAACGACAAATACTCGTTCAATGTTTGAGCAGTTCAGGCAGGGTGGTTTTGGCGGATTCACAGGACACTTTCTTTTACTCAACAAAAAAATGCGCGCGTACCTACAATCGATTGACGCACCATGGGGTACAGGATTTGTAGATTCGCTTAATGTCCTGGCGAGGGAAATTCGCTCGGGTACGACATGGGTGTTTTCCAATGCGGCTGACAGGATCATGCTTAGCCGATAAGGTTTAGGGGACTGGACTAAAAATGGATTACGGAGGACAATGAATGAAAATTGGATTTATCGGTTTGGGCAATGTCGGTGGAAAACTCGCCGGCAGTCTGCTTAGAAACGGGTTTGATTTAACAGTACGGGATCTCAACCGAGAGGTGGCTGAACCGATATTGGCAGCCGGCGCGAAATGGGCTGATTCACCAGCCGAATTGGCCTCAGCTGTTAACATGGTTATCACCTGTTTGCCAAGTCCTCGAGTGTCGGCAGCAGTTATGGAGTCTGATGACGGTGTTCTCAAGGGCTTGAGTCGAGGCAGCATCTGGGCTGAAATGAGCACCACTGATCAGACTGAAGTACTTCGTTTAGGCACAAAAGTTAATGAAAAAGGTGCGTTTCCCATGGACTGCCCTGTTTCCGGTGGCTGTCACCGCGCTGCGACTGGCAATATCTCGATCTTTGCAGGCTGTGACCGCGATACTTTCGACCGCGCGTTTCCGGTAATTCAGGCTATGGGACGGCGCATCTTGCACACCGGTGAGTTGGGAACCGCATCGGTGCTGAAAGTGTTGACCAATTATCTTGCCACCGCAAATCTGCTGACTTTGTGTGAGGCGTTAACAACAGCGAAAAAATCGGGACTGGACCTAGGTACAGCTTATGAAGCAATTCGGATTTCATCCGGCAATTCGTTTGTGCATGAAACCGAAAGCCAGGTAATTTTGAATGGCAGTCGCAACATCAATTTCACCATGGATCTGGTGATCAAGGACATTACGCTGTTTCAGGAAGTTGCAGATCGCGCTGGTGTTCCTTTGGAGATCAATCCGCTGATGATTGAGATTTTTCAGGATGGTGTGCGTCGCTATGGCGAAAGAGAGTGGTCACCCAATATCATTCGACGATTGGAAGAATGCTGCGACTCACAAATTCTGGCGGATGGTTTTCCTGCCGAGATGGTTGATGATGAACCAGAGGTGCCGGGATTTGAGGTGGTGCCTGGGCAAGCTCACATGAATCGGGTTACAACCGAATAATACGAGACTATCCGGGTTTTTGGGCACAATAACGCCTTAGTTCAAAATATCCTTCTTTCCATGCAATATAGAGGTTTGCGAAGCGCTGGAAGTTGGTGAGAAATTCCGGTTCAACGTTGCCATTAAGGTACCGAGAAAATAAATTGGTGTAGAGATTTTCGAGAATTATCAGATTGTCCAAATCCATACCCGAAAAATCTTCGAATTCCAGAATGCTTAGTCCCGCATCCTCTAACTTTCGAACATATCCAGATTGGCGTTCAAGACTGAGCATAGCCCAAGATTCACACAAGGGCTGAATGTATTGTTCATATTGCTGTTTTGTTATTGAATCGACCGCCATCCAATCTTCTGCAACAATCTTCCCGCCAGGTTTAAGAATTCGGAACACCTCTCGTAGAAACTTTTGTCGATCCGCGTAGTGGCAGGCGCTTTCAATATTGACAACGACATCGACAGAGTCATCGGCAAATGGAAGGTATTTGGAGCAGTTTCCATATTTGAAAGAGACTCGATTGCCCAGTCCGTTTTTTTTCAATTTCCCATTTGCGATTTCCAACTGTTTCTCACTGATATTGATTCCGGTCACTTGGCAGCCCCCCCCCATGTCTGCCAGTCGAAATGCGGTTCCACCTACACCGCATCCTGCATCAACAACATGAGAGTCGGGCCCTATCATGGCTGGAGCGACAACCACATCAATCATACGCTGAGCTGCCTTGTCGATTCCAATAAATGAGCTGTACCGCTGTTCCTTGGAAGGATCAAGATCCGGGCATTCACCAGGCTTGAATAAACCAAAATGGAAATGGTTAGGATTCCACGAATCAATATAAAGTTCTTCCGTTGTCTCTTTGTAGTGAGCAACAACGAAATCTTCAAATTCCATCAAAATATCTTATCTCTTTGGCAATGGTTTGGTGTCTGCAGCAAGCTTTCCAATTTAAGCGTTGTTAAGCCAAGTCTTCCATTGAATCTGATTTGAAACGATTTCAATTTTCTGAACCCGACGATGCCATAACAAATAGATGTTGATTTTTATGGAAGCTATACTGGTAAAGGACAAGTAGCTGAAAAAATGAAAGGGATTCCGCTGGGAAGTACACGGCATCAGGCTTAAAGAGTCCAGACAGCTTACATCACAAACGGAGTATTCACAGAGAATGTTCTGATTGTGTGTTGTAAATTAGCACACCATTTGGCCCAGTTGGGATAGCTGTGAATCTCTACGATCACAGTATTAATTTGGAGATGAAAAAGAATAACTAGTTGATATTAAAGAATAAATAACTTGTTTTCGTTTGGCTAATCGATGAACCTAGAACCAATTAAATTATTCACTCCCGCAAATTCTCACCGAATATGACTGAAACACTGTATTATATTAACGATATTCAGTTGGTCTCGATCCAGATTCGGACTCACTGAATCACTACAGGTAAGAAAATTAATTACGACAAGGAGTTGGTGATTTATTATGAAAACTGCAGCGCAACTCGAAGCCCACTTGCTTGAAAAAGCAAGAGATGACGAGGTTTTTCGGGCAAAACTTTTAGATGACCCAAATGGTGCAATTAAAGAAGCAACCGGGTTGACGGTGCCAGATGGAATCAAAGTCAATGTGCATGAAGCAACATCGACAGAGATGCATTTGGTAGTTCCTCCGACCAGTGTCGCGATCTCAGATGATGAATTGCGTGACGTGGCCGGCAGTTTTGGTCAAGGTTGGTAGCAACCAAATCCTTAGAAAACAATTCTGCAGATATGCGGCACCTGCTCCGGTCGGAATGACTGGGGCAGGTGTGTTTTTATTTGCTCTAGTCAAGCTCATATACTGTCTGCGAAGCTTGGTTTAAAGTTCTGAATCTGATACCGCTTGCTAGAAAGGAAACAATAAATTCCTTATGGGATGCCGCTCCAGATGGTGAGGGACACCATTTTCGGAAAAATAACAAGTGATGGTGTTGTTGTCCGTGATGAGGCATTTGTATGATTGTTGTATCGAAAAATTGGGATTGTTGAAAGATTTTCCTTATGCCAATTCCTAATCTATGCATGAACTGATTCAATTTCTGGATCAGATCAAAGCACGTTGGATTCGTACGCATTAGCAATATGCTTGGTTGCTGAACGTTCCTCGCACTTTAATCAAGAGTCAGATTCCTTCCTAGAATCCTAATAGGTGAGACCTCGTATTATCGATGCTTCGGTCTACGGATAAGTTTCGAAAGTCGATTTTAGGGGATATTTCTATCTCACTTGAACCCCTCGAATTGAGTTCAAATCATCACCCAATTTCTTCGCCAGGCAGATTTGAATAAAGAGTTGGAAAACTTTCGAGAGGCACTTATCGCGCTTGGGAAGGGGTCGCAAATCCCTGAATCTTTACTTTCAGGGAAAGGCATGGAATATCTTATTCAGCGAGTTGGAGACTTGCCAAGTGCTGCCGCTAGCGTCTGCGCGTTTGAGCTGCGTCTCAATGATGCTAAACCCTCAGCAGATTTCGCAGTATTTTTGGTACCGGGTCCAGTAACGAAATACTATATCGATGCAGGGTTAGGGGCGAACTCCTTCCCCTATCAAGTTTGGCTTTCCCAGTATCTGTCGAGTCGGTCTGTTCGAGATGAATGGGTACATTCAGTTGTGCTAGCTTATGACATCATCGGCAGTCCGATTGACCGGCCTGAACCTCCAATCGTTTACTTGAAGAGAGATCCCTTGGCTGATCAACTCAGCTGCTCTGCGCATACGGTTGAGCAATTTGTTGATACCATCGAGCGCATCACCCTGTGGAACTGTAATGATTCGATAATTTTTACCCTGAAACGGGTGAACCAGATGCTGCCAGAAGGTGCTGGCGTTGTTATTGTGGCTCCAATTACCCGTGCAGTCACGAAGCAGATGGTCAGGTTGGCCATCGCGGGTATCTCCACACCTCAGTTAGAGGCGTTTCTTTCACGCATTGAATGGCAGGGAGAAATTCAGACAGTCATACGAAAGCTGATTGAGTTGGACAATGTTGCGGATAAATTTATTCTAATTCTTGATGTCAATAAGGAAGGCATAGTGCCGCAGTTGGGTTTTGAAATGTTCCCGAAGGCTTACAAAAGCAGTAATTCTGTCGAACTTCTAAAAGCTTGGGAAGCAACAACAAGTGACGATTGGCGCTTATTTATCAATAGTTTGACGGATATGGGCCTGTGTCTGCGCTCAAAGGCTGAAGGGCTGCTTTCTTGGCCAAGATATGAGTATTTATATGACAATAACGACGTATTCCGATTTTATGTGGGGATTAATCACGTCAAAATTACGTTCAGAAAGCAAAGTTTGCAAGCGAAGGCTTACGTTGGAATAAAACTGATGCCTTTAAACTCTGCCTCACTATAGTCTGCCGTATTTGCAAAGTCTGTGAGATATTCAGCATTTCTGACTTACATCGAGAGGCGTTCTGTAGATTTTGATGTGTTAAAGCTGCGCCTCTTTGTCGAGACTTGAAAGGACGTTTACCTCACAAATTTAGACAATAAACATCTAGCGTTGTTTAGGTGGGGAAATGAGGTCAAATGTCCAAATTGCAGTTCTGAAAACATAAAAATTGCGTCCTAAGGACAAGCGCAGAAACCTGCCTTACCGATCCCGGTCTTGTAGGAGACTTTTCGGCCAAAAGCGGAACGTTAGTGCACAAGATTAGGGAAACCATTGACGATGAAGCTCACGAATGGTTTGTTGGTCAGGTTGAAGCAGATGAAACCTACATCGGCGTCAAGGAACGCGATATCAATAAAGGGGTATCCATTTCATTAGTTCCCTTTTTTGTGGGAAAATGATTACATTGGAGGCAAAATTCTGACATCGGGTGAATTTTTGGACAGCTCCAATATAAACACCTCATCATTCCCAGTATTCAACCATAGTCCCAGTCGAGCATATATTCGTGCCGCCATGTTGATACTGAACCGTCTGTCCTTTGTGTCGGAATCATCTCTTCAAAGCGAACTCTTCTGTTCTCTCGTTCTGAATCACTTTCTGCAAAAGTTGCCTGTACGCGCACCTCTATCGAATTTCGAATTGGTGCATTGTCAGCACTGGTCGGATCTTCGACAGCAGCATGAAATGTTGCTCTTAAATTCTCGCTTTCCTGGCGAGTGTCGTACTGTCGAAAGATGATGGCTTCGTCGGCTGTAAGGTTGGGAAAATAATAAAAGAGTTGATTGGAATTGTGTATGAGCCGACAATCAACCATACGGGTCAAAGGATTAGTTCGTCTCAGCGCCTCGGAGTAGACAATATCTTGATTGTCAACGGTGGGGGCTGCGCAAAGAATTAGTGGCCACGTACGAACGGGCTGTTTGAGATCAATGTTGCACCAAACGTTATAAATCGCAAAGTGTTTTCTTTCCGGTATGATCACGGTGTCTTCAATGTAGGGACATACGTCGGTGTGAAGCCCTCGCGCATAACCACGTTGGGCGCCGGGTGCATGCGCAACCCCATCTCGGAATTCATGTTGTACAGCTCTGGCTGTTTCGCATCCGGTAACAGTTTTGATGAGGTCCTCGCAATGTCGATAGAACTGTGTTTTGATATATTTCAATTCCAAAGAATCTAGGCGGGCGAAACATGAAGCGAGTTGTAAGCCATCATGCTTCAGACTGGGAGTCTGGCTAGCCTGACGGCCATCATGAACTCTGATTTCCATTTTTTGGTAGACGTTCCATTCTCCTTGTGCTAGGAGAGCGCCTCTGAACTTAGGGTTAACAAAGAATGCATTTGTCACGATGAAAGGTGCGTCACACAAGCTTGAAAGTAGGTTCAACATCAGGAAATTACGAGAGTTGTATGTTGGTGAAAAATCAGATTCTGGACACTCTACCGTGGGAAATTCATAACCAAATAAGTAATTCTAGCAATTTTAGCTGCTTTGCAGATACTGCAGCCAATCGATTTGGGTTCAAATAATCAAGAATACGCATGATTCAAATTTAACAGACCGCCTTTCAAGCCATCTGTCGTAAAGCCATGTCTCGAAAGAAACCGGTTGTTTCCAGCAGTTCTTCATAATTTCCGACTTGAACGACGCATCCTCCTTGAAGTACATAAATTCGGTTTGCCATCCGAATTGTAGAGAGTCTGTGAGCAATTACAATACGAGTTTTACTAGAATCGCTTATGCTTTTCATCGTTAAAGCTTGACTTTTGGTGTCAAGCCAGCTTGTGGCTTCATCAAGGAAGATAATCTTGGGGCTGCGTGCGAGGGCGGCCGCTATACGAATGCGTTGCACCTGACCGCCCGAGAAAGTCGAAGAGTTCTCTCCCACTGATGTATAAAGCCCTAACGGCATTGCGCGGATGTCTTCTTCAACAGCTGCTTGTCGAGCAGCGGTCCAGGCATCTTCTGTGGTAAGATCAGTGCTTACACCGATAATGTTGTCAAGAACCGTGCCGTTCTGGAGATTGCCATCCTGCGTTACTACCCCTACTTGCCGGCAGACCATGACAAGGTCAAGATATGAGAGGTCTCGGCCATCGTAGTACACCGCACCTGACAGTGGGGTTTCGAGGCCGAGAGCAAGTCGTAAAATTGTGCTTTTCCCAGACCCGGATTCACCCACAATTGCAATGAACTCCCCAGGTTTTGCATGAATCGTGACATCCTGCAGTACCGGCAATTCGCTGCCCGGATAGGTGAAACTCACTTTATCTAGGTGAATTTCACCTTGCAGCGTTAGTTGCATGCCTCCATCTGAGCCTGTATTGGTGGGGTTAGACAGTATAGGAAGAAGTTGTTCGCATGCGGGCTTTACTATTGAAATGGCTTTAGCTGACTGCGCCAAAAGGAAAATTGACATATAGAAAATCATGGCGGCGGTGTAAGCAGCAAGAAAATCTTCAATTGCGAGTGCATTTTCACTTTTCAGCATAACAACCATAAAAAATATTGCACTAATGATTGCAGGTACCGATGCGCTGAAAGCGGTGAGGTGTTCACTAAGGACTGACAGTTGTATCTCTGCTCTTTTATGTTCACGATAGAGGTCTGCCCAAGCTGCGAATGCTGAATTTTCTGCACCGGCCAAGCGCAGTTTTGTAATGCCAATCAAAAACTGATGAACTTCGCCGGCAATTTTAAACATGCTTTCAAGGTATCGGCGCTGCGGCTCAATGTGAAGAATACAAAACATCGTTACCACTCCCAGCACGATCACCCCCGAAAAGAGCGCAGTGAAAGCCATAGCAGCATCAAAGAAAAACATCAGCCCAAAAGCAGGTAATAAAAATAGTGTGGTCAGAACGCTGTCTGCCGCAATTGCAGAGAGGAAATCTCTCACGTCTTGGAGTATCAACGATTTGGCAGCGAGTTCGCCGGAATTGAAGCGTCGATAAAATTCCGGTCTCAATCGCAGCAGGCGGTCCATGAGTACAGCGCCAAGACGCGCCGTCACCCGACCTTCAATACGCATCATTACAGTGCCTCGAATCACATGCAATAACGCTGCGACCAGCGCTAGGGCAATCAGAACGGATCCCATCTGCAACAGTGTTCCAACATCGCCATGATTGATCACCTGACCGACCAATATATTGGCTACTACGGCCGGAGTCAGGGCTATCAGGCCCGCACCGAGACCGGCTGCAACAAGTCTGACAACATCACCTGACATCCTTGCGCCACTAGCGGGAACAAACTGTTCGAAATCGACAGCATCTGAGGTTTGCAGTCCGGGATACAGCATATAAACCCGATGAATTTCCGCAGCGGTCTTCTCGCTGGCATGTGTAGATTCTCCAGAGATTGGATCAACCACGCGGTAGCGTCCATTCGTTTTGGGTAACAGAACGACTGGTGCGTTGTTTTCGCCGCGAAAGCCCAACATTGCACCAGAGTCTCCCTGCCACCAGCGGGATTCAGATGTCAAATTGACTTCACGGGCACGAATTGTTGATGCTTCAAGGTAGTCATTGAGGGAAGAATTCTCGCCTCGCAGGGCTTTGACTGGCGTACGAATTTCGATGCCTTCGTGCTTTCCCACCATTCGCAGCGCAGCTTCTAGTGGTATTTGCTTAATCTTGTATTCATCGGGGTCTGAGGTAAGCGTCGAGAGCCTTGCTCTCGCTATAGTCTTTTGGTGCTGACGCAAATTTGCCTGCTCTTTCTGAAGGTTGGCGTCATCCACCAGCAGCAACTGTTGATGCAGGGCTAAAGCATCTAGAGACACGAGCAGAAATTCAGGCAGGATGTCGGTGATCACTGCGGTAAGATCAAATTCAGACGTGGATTTACATGCCTCACCTTTTGTACTGTAAATGTAAGCCCACGTATCCTGAGTGACAGCCAGCATTTTCGATTGATCGTGTTCAATCAATCGATCGATCAAGCCTAGATAAGAGGCATCGAGAACATCGCTGACAATCCATACTACGCCTTGCCGCGCTGAATTCACACCACTTGCTGCCGCACTTCCAGGCGCAACTAGCTGTTCGGCAGCAGGGCGAGTATCCATCTCTCGAGCTACTGTGCTTGAGACATTCTTAATCCACTCATTGACTTGCTCATACACTTCGGAGACGAGATCATCCGATACTTCACCCTGTGACAGTTTATTGAGCAGTAATTCACGAGAAATGCGCCGCACGGTCGTGCCCTGCACTGCTTTGAAAACCAGTTTTACGCGATGGTCCCTAATATCTGCGCCGAAAGCCATTCGATGTGACTCTAATCGCACAAAGTGCCGAAAGGGGGCCTGCATTTGGCCGTCCTCATACTGTGTGCTCAATACATCAATTGCCCCATGCTCAACAAACCAGATATCTTCCTCATTGTCGATTGGCATTGGCGTGTTGGCAGCAACCAATAGAGGTTCTCCAAAAGTCTCGGCAAACTCCCTAAGCGCGCTGTTTGAAGTGGGGTTATTCGCCATCCATTAAGCCCCGATAAATTCCATTGGCACTGTACAAGTCTTCGTGCGTTCCCTGCTCGACAATCTGTCCTCCGTCTATCACGACTATAAGGTCAGAATCACGAATGGTGCTCAGCCGATGAGCTACGATCAGGCAGGAACAGCCTCGCTGACGAATCCGATCGTCTATTTCAAACTCAGTCATGGCATCAAGGCCGCTTGTCGCTTCATCCAGTATGAGAAACGATGGGTTGTTTATCAGAGCTCTTGCGATTTCCAATCGCAGACGCTGTCCACCGCTGAAATTGCATCCGCCTTCTTCGATTTTTGATTCGTAGGCGCCTCGCCTGGCAATGATGTCTTGATGAATTCTCGCATCTCGTGCCGCGGAAGTGATCTGATCGTCGGGCACAGTCACATCCCACATGGTTAGGTTGTTCTGCACGCTTGTGGAAAACAATACTGGATGCTGATCGACCATGGCTACCGATCGACAAAACACCTCGCGTGGGATGCTGTCAATCGCATGGTTGTCATAGAGCACTTGTCCGGATAACGGTTGATATAAGCCAGCCGCCAGAAGTGAGACTGTAGATTTGCCAGAACCGCTCCGTCCTACTAATGCGACTCGTTGGCCAGGCTCCACCACTAAATTGAAATTCTTAATCAGAGGTTTCCTATTGCGCTTGAATCCGAAGGTGACATCCCGAAATTCCAATCTGCCAACCAGACGGAGTCGGTCATTGAGAAACTTTATTTCCTGATTTGAATCTATATCGCTTGCTGCAGAGGACGGATTCTGCGCTGCATTGAACACATCATCCATTCTGGCCAGATCAGCTTCTATTGTCGCAAGAAGATCGGAGTACTGTGCGACGCGCATCAGAGGGAGGAGGAAATTGCCGGCGAGAACATAAAAGCCAATCAGTTCACCGATGGTCATGTCACCGGACAGCATTCGCCAGCCGCC
This sequence comes from uncultured Gammaproteobacteria bacterium, assembly GCA_964649525.1. GTDB lineage: Bacteria > Pseudomonadota > Gammaproteobacteria > Arenicellales > JAJDZL01 > JAJDZL01. Next base: position 3,715 of record CAZYSR010000487.1, on the reverse strand, counting down.
CAGACCGAATACTGCTGCTGCCGCGATGAGTTGAAAGAATTCTGGAAGCGCTGCAGAGATATGCCCGAGTTCTGTAAATTTCTGCCGAGCGTTTAGTTCGCGAGCCTGTCTGCCACTCCACTTTGCAAAGAAATCGTTCTCTCGCGACATCGCCTGGAGATTCTCCACCGTTTTCAGTCCTGCCGCACAAATGCCTAGAAATAATCCCTGTTCACGACGCAGCCGATGATTTTGGTCACGGCGCAGGAGAATCAATATTCGGATTAGAACAATACAGACTGCTCCTATCCCTGCCACTGCGATAGATAAAAGTAAGTCGTAAGCAAGCATAACTGCAAGAAAAGCCAAGCTCATAACGCAATCAACCGCAATTCGGACAAGTTGTCCAGCGCCAATATCTGCAACTTGATTGATCATTCGCATGCGCATGGCGAGGTCGCCCGCAAAGCGATGTGCGTAAAATCGTATGGGAAGGCTTAGCAGGCAGCCAAGGAACCGGTCGGACTGGTTGATTGACAGGCGAACAATTATTTCGCGCAGTGAGCGCAATTGGAGCCAAGTTAGCACATAGGTAAACAAACCGGAGGCAATCACCGCTGCAATTAATATTGGGCTTAAAGCCAATTCACCGGCGATTAGTACCCGATCTACAAATAATCCAAGCAATATTGGCAGCAGTAATGAAGAGACTGCGAGAAGCAGGCCAAAAATAATGGTGCGATTCAATATTGAACGATATTCCTGCAGCCAGTTCCAAAGCCACCTAATGATGTTCGGTCGAACTCCAGAAGGGCGAAATTCAGGCCCAGGTTCCACCACAAGAGCAATCCCAGTGTAGTCTCGATCAAAAACATCCAGATTGACTGTGCGATGTCCGTGAGCTGGGTCATTCAGATAGAAACAATCTTTTTCGACTCGTTCAAGAACGACAAAGTGATTGAATCCCCAGTGCAGAATGATTGGCAGCGGTAATGTTGACAGCTTGCTGATTTCAGCCTTCCAGCCTGTGGCTTTCAAACCGAATGTTCTAGCTGCAATTGCGATGTCTTCCAAATTCGAGCCATCGCGGCCAACATCACACGCATCCCGAAGTTGCTCTAGGGAAACCCAGCATCCATAAAATGCAAGTATGCTGCCCAAACAGGCTGCTCCACAGTCGGTTTCCTCCAACTGCATAACGAGAGGTGTGCGACGCTTACGCATCACTTTGTTTGGAAAGTCGGGGCGAGAGAAATCACTATTCAGACTGCTGGTGCATTGCGACCAGGCACAACTAATACAATATTGCCGCTGCTATTCCCAGTAAGATCAATACTGAAATTAGGAGTCCTGCAACCGAATATCGCTCAATGGGAGCGCTAACAGTTAAAGGATCATCCAGCGTTTCCGGCTGTGCGTTGTGGATTAATGCTTCTCTGCGATATAGCGAATTATCAGGCATGGCGATGAGTGTTAGAGAAGATCAATTAAACAACAATTTGCATTAAAGTAAAAATCAGACGCTCAATGCACAGGAATATTTGAATTAAGCAACCGCTGACAGGCCGCAATAGATAATTTCCGAATTCAGTTAATGGAGCAATTTCAATTCATAATGCTGCCGCATTTTGCAAAGTCCGCCGAACCCATCAAATTATTCTGAATGTCAATGGTTTTGAATTTATTCTTCACCCAGCCCAATACAAAAACAGTGCCAGAAAGAAGGTTATCCAAAACGCCAACATTTTAAACTACAAAGCTGATCATAAGGGGAGTGCGTAAAAATTTGAACAATATCTAACGCTATCCGCTCAAGGAGTGTATGACTGCCGGTTCGATCAATGTCATATTCACGATTTCTGCTCTCAATGATCATGCGGCTTGGGGACACTGCCTTCGTAAAAAATGGCCAGGCCAGGTGTGATTTTCTCTGCAATGTTTGAGTTGTTGACTGCTTTCGTTAATGTGTTGTCTTGCCTTGGCAGCTGAGAAGCATTGTTCGCAAGTATTGAATTAACCTTCCAATGAGAGTGGATTTGGATTACAGGCACCAAGTATTTGCCAATCTGATTCAGTTCGGGAATGAGAGTGTCTCATGGACGAATGATAAAATACGATAGACTTCAGCCTCTATGCCTAAACAGGCCTGAATTTTCAATCTCTCTTGTTGAAATCGTCAACCAAGCCGATTTTCTAGGGAGATTTGCTAACCAAATGTTCAAAATTAGTGACGACTAAGCAGAAAATCGAATGAATCAGCCCAAACCAATCCAAAAGCTACTGGTTGCTAATCGAAGTGAAATAGCAATACGCGTTTTTCGTGCCGCGACTGAACTTCGGATCAAAACTGTCGGCGTATACGCTGAACAGGACAAGTTCTCTTTGCATCGCTTTAAGGCGGATGAAAGCTACCAGATAGGAGCCAATTTGGGGCCTATTCAGGCCTACCGCACCATAGATGAGATTCTGAAGGTCGCTCGCAGTACCAACGCTGATGCCATTCATCCGGGGTATGGTTTTCTGTCAGAGAATCCAGAATTTGCCGAAGCCTGTCTGGAAAATGACATTCAGTTCATCGGCCCGCCACCGGCCATCATGCGAAAACTCGGCAACAAGGTGTCTGCGCGTCGCGAGGCTGAGACCGCAAATGTGCAGGTGCTTCCCGCGACCGAACCTTTGCCTGAGGACGAAGAGCAGATCAGTGAGCTGGCTGATCATGTTGGCTACCCACTGATGCTCAAGGCATCTTGGGGTGGCGGTGGTCGAGGCATGCGTGTTATTGACTCGCCAGACGATTTGTTAGAGTCTGTCAATCTTGGCCGACGCGAGACACTGTCTGCATTTGACAGTTCTGAAGTGTATCTGGAAAAGCTGATTCGAAGAGCGCGCCATGTCGAAGTGCAGTTGCTCGGTGACATGTACGGTAACATCGTCCACTTGTTTGAACGGGATTGTTCCATTCAGCGTCGGAATCAGAAAATCATCGAACGTGCACCAGCGCTGTTCTTGTCCGAAGAACAACGGCAGACTTTGTGTGATTCTGCGGTTCGGCTGGCAAAATCGGTCGGCTACATCAATGCGGGAACAGCTGAGTTTCTGTTCGATGATGATACGGGTGAGTGTTATTTCATCGAGGTGAACCCCAGGATTCAGGTTGAGCACACAGTAACAGAAGAAATTACCGGGATTGATATTGTCAAAGCGCAGATTCGTATTGCAGGCGGTGCTGTCATTGGCGATGTCGAAGACTCTGGTGTGCCTTTGCAAGACCAGATCACTCGCAATGGATATGCTCTTCAGTGCCGAGTGACGACAGAAAACCCAGAAGAGAATTTCATCCCCGACTACGGACGAATCTCAGCATATCGAGGTGCTGCGGGTTTTGGAATTCGTCTTGACGGTGGTACCGCATACTCAGGCGCGGTGATTACACGCTATTACGACAGTCTGCTGGAAAAAGTTACGGCTTGGGCGCCTACTGCTGACGAAGCAGTCCAGCGCATGATCAGAGCACTGAAAGAATTTCGAATTCGCGGTCTCGCGACGAATCTGGTGTTTCTGGAAAATCTGCTGGGGCATCCGACTTTTTTGGATGGTACTTACACAACACGTTTCATCGATGATACGCCCGAACTGCTGAACTTCTCCAAGCGCCGCGACCGCGCGACCCGCTTGCTGAACTACATTGCTGATATTTCAGTGAATGGTAACTTGGAAGTTGCAGGTCGTCCAGAAC
>CAZYSR010000486.1:0-3458 GCA_964649525.1 uncultured Gammaproteobacteria bacterium | reverse complement strand
GAAAAATCCTGGTCGGTCGATGTTAGCGCCACCTGCAACTAGCTTGGCACCTGCATCAATGGTGGATTCCACTACTTCATTGATCCAGTTTCGCTGTCTTAGGGTACAAAGCGGTCCGACTTCCGTGCGCATGTCGGATGGATCATCAACGATCACATTCTGGGCGGTGTGCTTCAGTTTTTCAATGAAGGCATCCTTAATTGACCTTTGTATGATCAATCTTGAGCCGGCGACGCAGCTTTGTCCGCTAGCTGCAAAAATAGCAGAAACTTGTGTGTTGGTAGCGCTCTCAATGTCCGCGTCCTCAAATACAACAAAGGGTGACTTGCCTCCCAGTTCAAGAGAGGAACTGGCGAGATTTTCCGCACAATGTCGCACGATGTGTCGAGCTGTTTCAGGACCACCTGTAAATGCGACGCGGGAGACCAGGGGATGGGATGCCAATACGGAGCCGCACTCCGGTCCAAAACCGGTGATGACATTGACAACACCAGGTGGGAACCCGGCTTCATCAATCAATCGTGCGAATGTCAATACCGGGGCCGCACCGTCTTCCGATGCTTTGAGGACAACTGTACAACCGGCAGCCAAGGCAGGGCCAAGTTTGACAGCGGACAAAAATAACTGACTATTCCACGGAACAATGGCTGCAACCACACCAACAGGTTCTCGTTTGAGCCATACCTCCATGTCAGGTCGATCAATTGGCAGATGAGCTCCTTCCATCTTGTCGGCAAGACCCGCATAGTAGCGGTAGAAATCTGCGACGTAATTAATCTGTGCACTGGTCTCTCGAATTATTTTTCCGGTATCGCGAGTTTCGATCTCCGCAATTGACTTGGCATTCTTTTCAAGCAGTTCTGCAAGTCGGTAGAGAAGTTTGCCGCGTTGCGTAGCACTCAGTCCCGCCCACTTCGGATCGCGAAGAGCTTTTGCAGCGGAGACGACAGCATTATTGACGTCCTCTCTACGTGCTTCGGGCATCAAAGCCCATGGTTCTCCGTTCGCCGGGTTAATGGTTTCAAACGTGTCGCTGCCGTTTTGAAAGTCGCCGTCAATATACTGCTGAAACTGGTCCATGATTTTTCCTCAAGTAAGTTGCACTTCAGGCATCTAAAGTGAATTGAATGACTGGTACAAGACGAGATACTTTCCTTTTGTGAAAGTGAGGATCAAGTTTGCTTGCTCATTTTAATTCAGTCAACGTATCCAGCGAATAAATGGGACAGAGATCAGTTGCACGATCGGTGATTTTCACAAAAAAGACGTTGTTCTACGCATGAACACCACACCTGATTCGGTATAATGCACAAATGGAAACCATCGATCAAGCCCTCACTTTTGATGACGTTCTTTTGGTGCCGGCTCGTTCCTCAGTCCTGCCCAAAGAAGTCAGCTTAAAAACTCACCTCACCCAAAAAATCGCACTCAATCTGCCTTTGTTGTCAGCGGCTATGGACACCGTTACAGAGTCCGGCATGGCGATCGCGTTGGCGCAACTGGGAGGATTGGGAGTGATTCATCGGAATCTATCCCCGGAGCGACAGAGCGAAGAAGTTCGGCGTGTCAAGAAGCACGAGAGCGGAATCGTAACCGATCCCATCACAACCACCGCTGACAGAACAATTGCAGAAGTGATGGATTTGATGGCAAAACATCAGGTATCGGGAGTTCCGGTTCTTGATGACGGAAAACTCACGGGTATTGTTACCAATAGAGATCTTCGGTTTGAGAGCCGTACCGATGCCTTGATTACCTCAGTGATGACCCCGAAGAACCGGCTGGTTACCGTGAGGAAAGGTGCTAAGAAGCAAAAAATTCTCGACCTGCTTCACTCCAATCGAATCGAAAAACTTCTGATCGTTGATAAGGATTTTCAACTGGAGGGACTGATCACCGTCAAGGACATAATGAAATCGCAGGTTTATCCCAACTCCTGTAAGGATGAGGATGGACGCTTAATGGTAGGTGCAGCAGTTGGAACAACAGCGGCTGAGGTAGAACGCGTTGGCATGCTGGTCGATGCAGGGGTTGATGTTGTTGTAGTTGATACCGCACATGGTCATGCCGAGCGGGTATTGGAACAGATTGGCGAAATCAAACGTCAGTTCTCCAAAATTGAAGTAGTTGCGGGCAACGTTGCAACCGGTGAAGCAGCTTTGGATCTGGCTGAACAGGGCGCTGATGCCGTGAAAGTTGGAGTGGGGCCGGGTTCGATCTGTACCACCCGAGTGGTCGCAGGGGTAGGGGTGCCGCAGCTAACCGCGGTTATCAATGTGTCCCGGGCATTGAAAGACACACCTGTTAAAGTGATCGCAGATGGTGGAGTTCGTTATTCCGGAGATTTGGCTAAGGCTATTGCGGCAGGTGCACACTCAATCATGGTCGGTAGCCTTTTGGGTGGTACTGATGAAGCTCCTGGTGAAATTGAGGTGTATGAAGGCCGGACCTACAAGTCCTATCGTGGCATGGGGTCGTTGGGTGCGATGGAAGGAGGTTCGAAAGATCGATATTTTCAGGAAACAGAGACCAACAGCGTGAAACTGGTTCCAGAAGGTATCGAAGCCCGGGTACCCTATCGTGGTTCGATGCAAACTGTTGTTCATCACCTGATGGGTGGGCTTCGTTCCAGTATGGGATATACAGGAAGTGCGGATATTGATGCATTGCGTACACATGGCCGGTTTTTGCGCATTACAAATTCGGGGATCCGTGAAAGCCATGTTCACGATGTTGAAATCGTTAAAGAGTCACCGAACTACCAGCGATATTGAGTTTGAGATCGTTTTCTTCCGACTCGCGTAGAGCGAATCTTTGACTGGTGCCGAATCAATCTGAATATTTATTTATTGCTGCCGTAAAGAGTAAGGCAATTCTTTCCAGTCCGTAGAATTGGTTGCAGACACTTACACACTGGAGTTGCCAACAGAACGCATTCTGGTTCTGGATTTTGGTTCCCAGTACACACAGCTTATTGCGCGACGCGTGCGCGAGTGTGGTGTTTACAGTGCGATCTATCCCTACGATACACCCGTCAATTCAATATATGAGTTTAAACCGACCGGAATCATTCTTTCTGGTGGCCCAGCCACAGTAACTGAAGAATTTACTGCTCGGGTTGCACCAGAAGTACTGCAACTGGAGGTGCCTGTGCTTGGTATCTGCTACGGCATGCAGACAATTGTGGCACAGCTTGGCGGTCAGGTTGAAAATGCACTGGTACACGAATACGGGCATACCGAATTGAATCTGATCGGTACATCAGAGTTGCTGACCGATAGAAGTAAGAAAAGGGTGAGTGAGGCATCTACTACGATGAATGTGTGGATGAGTCATGGAGACCGAGTGATCGAAATGCCGCCAGGCTTTGAATCCATTGCTGAATCCGCCGCCTCTCCCTATGCGGCTATAGCGGATACAAATCGACACATCTACGGGCTTCAGTTCCATCCGGAGGT
>CAZYSR010000485.1:0-8681 GCA_964649525.1 uncultured Gammaproteobacteria bacterium | reverse complement strand
CAATTCGATGATGATAGATGTTGGTGATTCAATCATGACTCGAAAATTAGAATTGCTGGTGAATGTTTCGATGAATGCCGCCAAACAAACTGAGATAGTACAATTTGTCTTGGTACGCTCGTAGACAGATGACTAGATCGTGCGAACTGCTTTGTCGGTTAAGCTGAGCGATCAACATGTCGCGGTACTGCTGCGAGCATTGGAACGAATGAACCCCGCGATCGCATGATAGCGACTGACGCATTGCTCGACAGTGTGTCATGGAGAGAATTTCATAGTTTGGGAGAAAACGTATTTATCTGAGTGCATGGAAAATGTCCTCCGGATTGATAATATGGCTGTTTCGGGCACTCGGCTATAACGATGTTGTTGATTTGAAATCACCAACATCTCAAAACTCATTTCAAGTTAATGTTATCAATAAGTTTCAACGTTTTTATCTCTCGTCATCGGGACGGCAGTGAGTACGAGTATCGAGGTAAATTGGGAGGACACAGTAATGACAGTATGGCAGAATCGAATTTGCGGATGCTTCGGAATGGTGGACAAAATTTTCGCTGGGCATGAGAACGAAGAAAAGCGGGCTTGGAAATTATTGAAGAAGTTGCGAAAGCAAGGTGTCACGTGGGAAGAAGTGGAAAGAGAATTTCGCATATGGCTCAACAATGAAGTCAATTGTCAAAATCACATCGATGAACAAATGGAGAGTGTCGAGTTGCATATGGAACCGTGGCTCCGCAAAACGAACGGAATGTAGGAGTATCCGCCGTCATAGGTATATATCAAGACAAACGACGAGAAAGAGAATAAAGCGAAAAGCTCACACTTTTGACAGTGCTAAATATTGACTTGGTTAATATTATCTTTCGAAACGACAAATCGGGACATTATCGCATTCGAATTGGTACGCTGCAGACTCCCGCGACCTTTACTCTGTGTTTTCGCGAGGCGGACGAGATAACACAATTTATTCTCAGCCATGCAATTCATACAATTTTAAAGGATGGGGCGTATCTTACCAACCGACCCTTTGCTACATTCTCCGGCGTTCGCTCCGCATAGAGCAAACTATGGTTTGACAAGCGATCAAAGTGCTGCAGAGCGGGTAGGGAATAGACTAAACGAAGACTGGCTGGTCGGGAACTGAAATGTGGAGCAAGGCGAAAACCGGAAGAAACGACTTGTGTTGTTGCGGAAGCGGTAAAAAGTATAAACACTGTCACTATGAAATCGACTCTGTTAAACCGGATAAAAAGTACGCGGCCGCTCAATCAGTATATTCCAGAAATTGGAATATCACCTCCGAAGAACATTTGAAGAATGGTGACTATGGCTGGCTGGCAAGGAAAATTGCCAAATTCACACCAAAGCGTGTTCTCGACATTGGGTGTGGAACGGGTCAAGCATCGTTGGCACTCGTGAGCGAATTTGGAAGCGAATTGAAATATGTCGGATTGGACGAAAACCGGAATTGTTTGCAAAAAGCTAAGGAGCGATTGAAGAATGAGTTGAAAATCGAATCAGAGCTTATTGCACGAGCCACAGTTTCATATACAGGAGATGCTTATGAGGTCGAATTGGCACCCATCGAGGTAGATGTTGAACAGTCAGTGTTGCTCATTGAATCAGATATTTGCAACGACCTTCACCTGCCCTTGTTTCTGAAAAGATACGGGCCTTTCGATGCGGTGACGGTGTGGTTCACTGGTACGCATATGATGAGGCACAAAAATGCCATTTTGCAAAGCAATGGAATCACGAATGAAGTTTTGCATCGACTATTCGTGCAGAATACAGCGTATGAGTTGGCTGACGATGTATTGGGATTCTTCAGGTGGCAGATCGGGTAGAAGCATCCGAAGATGATGAAATACGAGAAGATTTCTTGCGGGCTCACAAGGAACAGGCTTCAGTGACAAAGCTTGAGGTCGATCCCGAGTTGCTGGCTTTCCGTCCATACGCGTTGCCTAAATCTAGAGCTACCTCCATGAGAATCACGCCGGGAATGTCGGGTCGTGTGCCAGAAAATCCAAGTTGGGCGATTATCTCCGTGATCTCGGTGAAACCGTGACGCGGTAAGCGAGTGACTACTGGGACTGGCCGGACGGGGTAGTTTTTTACCCATCCGTTGCCTGCGCGGTAGGTGTAGTCTCGTCACCAGCGCGTGAGGCAAAGCGAAATGAAATTCGCCGACCACAGTCGTTGATACGGCAGACAGTGGTAAGCTGACATTAGTGCCTCCCACTTGGCAGCGTACCGAAAAGTTGACAGTCGTACGAACCTTAATTTGCAGCAGGTCGATGTCGCAGACCGCTACAGTGAAAAGGTTAAGCAAAACAAGATCCTTGGGCCTTATTTGCCAAATTGACAAACGAATTTCCTGTCCCGAATGGAACTTTTTTACGCGGTCAGTCCCCGTTTGCGTATAAACCGAAAATGAAAGGCTCGGTCAGATTAACTAATACCCCTGGAAACCACTCGAATGACCTCCCTGTATCGTTGTTGTAAAATACTTTTCCTTTCTTAGACTCCTCTATCGCGTTTTTAAGGCTTCAAGATAGCGATGTCAACATCTTCTGAACTCGCCGGCGGGGAAGGTTTCAACTATGAGGGCAATGTAGCCGCTTATTATCTTGCCTCATTGCTGGCCGAAGCGCATGCACCCGGAATCGATGACCGAATCGTCGTTCGAGTGTCGGTCCAGCAACGCGATTTCGATGAACCACTTGATGATGTGATCGTTGACTTTGAAGGCGCCACAAATAATCCCGCCAGACTTAGTCTTCAAGTAAAACGTTCACTCACGATCAGTAAGGCAAGAACGAACAAGGACTTTCGCGATATCATCCGCGACAGTTGGGCAACTCTTAGCAAACCTGGCTTCCGTATCAATGTCGACCGCTACGGAGTAGCAGTTGACACGATCACTCCAGTCAAAGAACGGGCCTTAAAAACTCTTTGCAATTGGGCTCGAGAAAGTCTGACAGCAGAGCATTTTGACGCTCGCTTTGTGGAGGGCGGCGGTGCCAGCCAAACTATCAAAGAAGTCAAGAACGACATTGTTACCCTACTGGAAGCAACGAAGGGAAAGCAATGTACGAGCGAAGAAGTACATCGTTTCCTTTGTCACTTCGTACTCATACAAATCGACTTTCTTAACGAAAGTAGCACTGATTTCTCTGATGTCATTAATCGCATCCGGGATTGTCTCGCTCCCGATCAAGCAGCGAAAGCGCCGCTCGTCTGGTCAAAAATTGTTCAACTCGCCCGATCATCTGCCGGCAGTTCAGGTCAGTTTGATCGCGCCCGATTGTTGCGCTCGATCTCACTGGTTGCCCGCATTCGAGGCTCAACCTCCTTTCGTCTCGATCTCGATAGGTTGACGGAACTCGCAAATAGCCACACGAACCTCATTCCTGACAACATTGGCGGAACGAAACTCGACCGATCTTCTCTCCTCGAAAGCCTGGATGCCAAACTCGCCACGGCTCGTCTCGTTCAGATTCGCGGGCTGCCAGGAAACGGCAAATCCGTTGTTGTAAAGCGAGCGGTTCAACGTTCGCTGAAACGCGGACCAGTCATCTTTCTCAAAGCTGAACAGCTCGAAGGAATCAACTGGATTAGCTACGCGAATTCCCAACGTCTCTCTGGTGCTCCTCTGGAGCAACTTCTGGTGGAAGTGGCTGCCGCCGGCACTCCAATACTCTTTATCGATGCAATCGATCGCATCGAAATAATTCACCAGCCCATCATAATCGACTTAATTAATGCGATTGTAAAGTTACCGATACTCGATAACTGGCGTATCGTCGTATCCCTTCGTGACACCGGTATTGAAGTGCTTCGCAATTGGTTGGGCGAATACCTTGATGCCCTTAACGTCCAAATGCTTGACGTTGGTCAGTTGAACGACCAAGAGGCCGAAACACTTGGAAAAGCCAAACCACACTTGAAGCCGCTACTATTCGGCTCAGCCCACGTGCAAGAAATTGTCAGGCGTCCCTTTTTTGCGAAAGTGCTGAACCAGAGTTATGAGGCAGATCCCAGTGTACCAACATTCGCTCCCCAATCTGAAGTTGATTTGATCTATATCTGGTGGCAACGAGGTGGCTACAACGCGACTGGCCAAGGTGCAATCGAACGCCAACGTGTACTACTCGACTTGGCAAGAGTCCGTGGCCGCCGGCTTAATCAACCGATTGGACTTAGACAGCTTACGTCGGTCACCCACATCGATGACCTGATTTCGGATGGGATACTCCAAAATGCCCGAGAAGGTATCTTCGTCCGATTTGCTCACGATATCTTCTTTGAATGGGCGTTCTTTCATGTCCTGGCTGATCATGGACCACAATGGATGGAAGAAATTAAGTCCTGCGGTGAACCACCAGCACTCGCACGTGTAGTCGAGCTCGCATCCCAGTGGGAGTATGCGCAGGGAGTGAACTGGTCAACAAATCTCACCCAAATCGAGGAATCCGATGTCAGATCACAATGGCTGAGAGCATGGCTGGTCGCACCCTTGGGCACTGCGAGATTCGAGGTTGATGAGGAGCAATTCGCAACGGCTACCTTTGCCGACGATTTTCGCCTTTTCAGGAAAGCTCTGGTCTGGTTTCAGGCTGAGAAGACCACCCCAAATCCGATCATTCTCGCTGGCACGCTCCCTTGGGAGCGGCACCAACGGATTGCTGATTATTTTGGTTGGCCTTCCGACCTCCCCGCGTGGCGTCGCCTTATCAGCTTTATCCTGAAGCACCTATCGAACATCCCGCAGAGATGTTATCCAGAGATTGCTGCAATATTTGAGGTCTGGCAAAATGCCTTTGCTGGCCTCCAAAACCAGACGTCTCAAGCACTTCTGCAACAATGCGCTACCTGGCTTGCTAGAATCGATGCTATGGATCCTGACGGCATATCTGATAAAAATTTTGCATTTTGGCAAGATGTTCCCGGCTTGGGCTCTTTCAGAAAATCTCTGTGTGAACTCCTCCTATCGTCTTCAATTTCCGAGCCATCATTTGCAGCCGAATTACTGCAACGAGTCACTCGTTCAAAGCAGATAGAAGACGATGCGTTTAACGACATTATTGCCTACTCGCCAATCCTCGCCCAGTCGTTGCCCCAGTTCGTCGTTGAGCTATCACTAAATTTCCTTCGAAAGGAGCTTCCGGATGAGCAAGTTGCCCGAGAAAAGCAGGAATTTCACAATTGGGTTGAGTGGCGTAAAGCGGCTATAACCAAACCAGAAGACGAGCTTACACATCGAGAAAGGAACGCTCTTTCAAGTGAAACTCTTAGGAAATCTGTAGGTGATTTCGATGAATACGACTGGGAACAGTTATCGATTCACAAAGACTTCCGAGGCTTGTGGCCTCCTTCGCCGCTTCGAGAGCCATTTCACTCTCTTTTCAAATCTTCACCCGACGATGCCCTGCGGCTCCTTCAGGGACTCTGCAATCACGCCATGACCGCGTGGCGTCAGCTGCATCGTCACTCACATAACCGTGGAGGCACTCCCATACCGCTCGAACTGACATTCCCCTGGGGCACCCAGATTTTCTGGGGCGCCGAACGAGAGTATCTTTGGTTCCGGTCGATTTGGGCGCCTGAAGCCATCGGCTGCGGATTCATGGCGCTTGAAGAGTGGTGTCTTGCCGAGCTTGAGAACAGGACTGTCGACGAATTGATCCAGATAATCGTCGAGGGAAACGAGTGCATTGCCATCCTAGGCATAGCGTCGATGCTTGCACTCCATACCGAAACCGTGTCCGAATCAACCCTGCCGCTCTTCACCTCGCAGCGTCTGTTGGCCGCAGACCATAATCGAATGGTGCAAGATCTATCATCGTCAGTAACGAACCTGATGGGCTTCATGAGCAGTGCTGACAGGCCCCATGTTGAAGCGGTCCAGACAGCAAACGCGAGGCCGGTCCGCAAAACACAACTTGCTTGGATGGTACCCAAGTTCGTCTTTTCATCAGAGCCACTCCGTGAGCGAGCACGTGAAGCGATCCTGAATTTTAGAAATAATCTGCCATATCAGTACGAAGAGCAACGCAACATTCCGAATGTAAGGGAGTTCCTCTCAGATCAAGCCCTTAAGTATGCTGAGTTGGCAGACCCGGAAAACTATCAAATTTTACGTACCGAAGAGAATTCAGACCAGATAGCGATTGTCCACGTCAGTCCTTCTGCTACCGAGCCTGAAAATGTCGCCATGACCGAAGAGGCAACTGAGCATCTCCGGCATTCAAGACTTTGGACATGGGCATCCAAATCCTTCGAAGAGCAGTCGCTGAACGACACCTTTACAATCGAGGATGCCATAGTGATCGCCAAGGAGGCGGATGCCAGCGATCTGTTCGAAAACACTAATAAAGGGAATGAACCAGTTGAGTTGGAGATGCGACGTGGTGCAGTCGCCGCTACTGCGGCTATGGTACTTAACTTTCGGGAAAGGTGCAAACAAGAAAATCTTTCATGGGCCCGTGATGTCCTAGCGCGCGCGATTCGTCTTCCGGAAAAGTTCGATCTGATTCGTATACCTGAATCTGTCCTCCCATGGCATCCGGGAATCTACGCGGCTCGTGGTCTCGCGGCGGACCTCCGCGAAGATACTGCGGCACACGGCACGGCTCATGATCTCCTCGGGTTGGTAGCGCACCCTCTTAATATCGTTTCTCTAGCCGCTCTCGAAGAATCCTGCAAGCTTTGGTCTGAGGACTCCAGATTGACTTGGACAGCGCTGCACTTGGCGTTTTCACTTTGCCACATTCCTTCACGACCGCGCAATCAACTCCGTGAACACAGTGAGGCACTTCACACACCAAGTGAAGCGCAAGCTGCAATCGATTTTGAACTTGCGTGCTATGAGAATGGAAGCGGTTGGGACTCTCTTCCGCTACCCCCTCCGGCCTGGGTGAAAATCGAACCTGGCGAGAATTTGCATGGACTTCGATTCCATGGAGGTTACAATTGGGATGATTTGGCCAATGCAGATGAGATATGGAGTGAACCGGATATCTTCTGGCGCTCAAAGCAGGCCGCAAAAATCTTACAGTTCATTCCTTACGATGAAGTACTGAAAAGCAGTGCAAAAGGCGCTCTTCTCGACTTTCTTGCTGGTGTTCTTGACTGGACATGCTTGAAGACTGCGCCACCCTGGGTGAAGCCGGGACGCCGCCACCGGTCAGTGACCGGTCATTTTGAATGGAGGCGTGCACTTGGGTCGCAGTTGGGCCACGTTGCCGGTCTAATCCCACTTACCGAATTCCAGACCCACTTCCTTGACCCGATTTTGAACCTTGAAGGTGACAACTGCTGGGCTCTCCTATCTCCATTCACAAGTACCTACATCTGCACTTATGTATACGATGCGCCGACAGTTCCATGCGACTCAGTTGCAATGCTTGGACTCTGTCTTGAACGCCTTCTCCAAGACTCTGCCTTCAATCGCAGTAAATATCGAAGCGGAGAATTCTTCGGTTTCCACCAGCCAGAACTCGTGCGTACTTTGATGTTTGTCTCAATTGAACGAGCGGAATTGGCCGTTCGCTATGTGAATGGAGACTGGTCAGAAATCAACCACATCCTGCCCTTGATCGATCGTTTCATTCGCGCTGGCGGATGGGCCGCTTCAGTGATGGGTGCGTACTTGACACTCTGTGAACGAGCTAAAGCCAACTATCCAGCCGAAGACTTCGCAGACCAGGTTCTCGCAATTATCAGCGAAGGTCCCGCCAACCTTAAACATTGGCATGGCACACCCATTCCGGGACGCATTGCGGTTCTTGTCCAATACTTTGCGCATCGTGACACACCGATGGCCCTTACGCTTGCTCAGAACTTTCTGCGAATTCTCGACATTCTGGTAGACATGGGCGACCGGAGAAGTGCGGCGCTTCAGCTTGGTGAAGCGTTTCGGGAGATTCGGCTGCCTGCCTAGTTTCGAGCACAGTGTCGTAAAAATGTAATGCATCCTCGTTGACATTTCATGCGGCGAGGCCAATGCGATGGAAAGATGCGTTGTAGCATCTATCGCATATATATGTGCATGCGCCGGGCTAATTGTGAGATGATTTCAGCATGACCCACGCGCGAGAAGGCAAGGACCGAAAGCTACCTCCGGTCAAAATCCAAGAGTTTCGCAGGCTGTGCGAGCACAACTTCTGTCATGTCGACAAGACTTCGCTCGTCAAGGAACTGATTGACCAAGGCGATCACAATTTCCTGTCGCGGTGAAGACGGTTCGTCCAGAGGTTACGGCCTTGCACCCATTCATTTTTGTTTTCAAAAATACTGTGAATACGTTTCTCGGTTTCCCTGAAATTCGGAGTTTTCAACATTACTTTTGAGCATTATTCCCTTCCGTTTCAGTGTTTTAATTTGATTTCCAAGCTTCCTTTAATCTATTTTGCAATTTACGCGCCTCCTTGATCACTCCATGTTCTGACATTGGTTCCAGGGCCGTAAGAAAAAGTAGCCACTCTTCACTTGTAGCATCTAATTTTGGTACTTCTATATTGAGTTGATCTAAGAGAAAACTTTTTGCAAGTTCACTGACAGTTATAACTGTTTCATTGGCCGCGCTAACTCTGACGTCATCACCGCCGTCAGCACTTTACCCCAAATGCAGATGGCATCGGCGTAATTGACACCAAAAATAAAGAAGTATGTCA
>CAZYSR010000484.1:0-4115 GCA_964649525.1 uncultured Gammaproteobacteria bacterium | reverse complement strand
ACACCTAGGGCGATTGAAACGCAAACAGCGAATGCGGCATTTTTACGACGAAATTGGACCTCTTGTCGCGAGCCGGTCAGAGATAGTGCACTCAGCATCAGGATGGTGGCTATACCTGTGCCGACTGCAGCTTCGGTGAATGCGACATCGACCGCATCAAGAGAAACAAAAAGGCTTGCTGTCAACAGGCTGTAGATACCAAACAACATAACTGCGCGAAACAGTCGATTTGTCTGCGAAATGTGAAGAGCCGTTACAAGCAGAAAACCGAGCAATGTAAAGTTAACGACAAGTTCGATGGCAATCACCTTTTGGGCAGATCTGTAACAGGTAGTACATTACTGTGAATGGCCGTCTTGGCAATGGCGTGCGAAGACGTGGGGCTTGTGAAGAACAGAAAAATAAATATTACCAGAAGTTTGAGAGAAACTAGAGTGAAACCGGAATCGATCATGAGACCGGTAATAATCAATCCTGCACCGGCTGTGTCAGTGATTCCAGCTGCGTGAATTCTGCAAAACAGTTCTGGTAGTCGAAGTACGCCAAGTGCTCCAATAAGCACTGCAATAGAGCCAGTGACTAGAAAAATGTCTCTAATGATCGACAGAATCAGATCCATCACTGTCTTTCGTCCTCTGGCTGCTCGCCAACATGGCCGAGGTCGCCATACTCGAAATATTTCAGAATGGCGATGGTGGCAATGAAATTACACAGTGCATAGACGATTGCAATGTCAAGAAAGTCAGGTCGTTCTGTCAGAAATCCGTAGAGTGCGAGGACGAGCACTGTCTTGGTACCAAAATTATTGACTGCCAATATTCGATTGTAGATATCTGGTCCAGCAAATGCCCTGATGAGCAAGAGGGCCATTCCAACTAGAACTGCAATTGAGGCGCCGGCAATCATACAAACAGGGTGAAGTCTAGTACTCGAGTTTTCGGACGCGGTCAGCCATGTCACCCCGTTCAAGCGGTTCCAGCATATCACCTCGCAAGGTATGAATTTCCAGTCTGGAATTTTCAGCTTCGATGGTCAGAGTGCCAGGAGTGAGAGTAATTGAGTTTGCGTATATTACTTTTTGCATATCACTCATTTCATCTGCCGGCAGCCAAACCACTTTGGGGCTGATTTTGGACTTTGGGGCAAGAATGATTTTGCTAACGGCCCAGGTGGACAGCATGATTTCTTTGATCAGCCAAAACCAGTAATAAATAATTCTCCAAGGGATTAAATGGATGGGATAGTCTTCATGGTCGACAATCTTCATTCGATGCGAGATTCTCAGTACCCAGATACACGAAACAGCACCAAGAATTAGCAGTAAAGTTGTGTAGTGTCCGGAAAGGGCTAACCAGAACACAGCAAGAAAACAAAAAGGCAGGATCAAAAACTTCATCGGCAGTTGATCAGTTGCTGAAGTTCGCGGGTGTGCACAATTAGTTGAATCATAAATAAATCAGAATTGACTTAATTGGGCCAATTGTAGGACTGGCTTCTTTTGTGCAATTTTACCAACTGCATCGTTATCTATTTGATTGGAATGAGCCAAATTCCAATTACGAAAATAACAAATTACACCTGACTTGCGCTCATGCGTCACGCACTCACAGGTACATGAATCAAAGATGGGTTACATTTGGATCAATTGGTAGCTGCTCTGAAATTCCGGTTAACTGCTCAAGTAGAAATCCGGCTGAAAGTATGGGTCCTTCATCTCTCGGCGGTCCAATAATCTGCAGTCCTACTGGCAAGCCGTCGCGGGTGAATCCAGCTGGCACAGCTAGCACCGGACAGCCTGTCAATGTTAGAGCAAAAGTTATTGCGAGCCACTCATAGTAGGTATCGAAAGTGTGCTCTCCCAACGATTCGACAAATCTAATTTCGGCGTCAAAGGGAGGCACAATTGCACAGGGACAAATGAGTAGATCAAACTTTTCAAAAAATCGAATCACCGACTGCAATATCTTGGCCTGTGTCAATTGTGCTTGACTGATCGTATCGGCCGTCAGTCTGGATCCTTTTTCAATATTCCAGACAACTTCTGGCTTTAACAGATGTTCGTGTTTTCTGTATTCGCCCATGAGATTTGTGACGAATGAGGCACCGCGCAACACATCGAAGCTTTCAATCGCACCGCTAAAGTTGGGGCTCCTTTCATCAACCGGTATGTTGAGTGTTTCGAATTTCTGAACAGCGTCCATGCAGATCTGAGTGACTTCCGGATCAATGACTGTAATTCCGAGGTCTGGTGTGTATCCAATCCGTCTTGGTTTGACTGGATTATCGATGTAGTCCATATATGGCTTTTGTGAAGCTGGATAGCTCAATGGGTCAGACGGGTGAAATCCGGACATTACATCTAGAAAAAGCGCTGTGTCACGACAGTTTCGAGCGATTGGACCTTGTACATGCAGGCAACTGAACGGCTCCTGTGTTCGACTTCTTGGGACCCTTCCCGGACTGGGTCGCAATCCGACTACAGAATTGAAGCTGGCAGGTGTCCTTAAACTTCCGCCAAGATCAGACCCGGTCGCTAGCCACACTTCGCCTGATGCGATTGAAGCACACGCGCCGCCCGATGAACCTGCGACGGATTTACTGGTGTTCCAGGGATTTCGTGTCACACCGAAAACCTCATTGAATGTGCTGGCACCGGCACCAAATTCTGGAGTGTTCGATTTGCCCATCATTATTGCGCCGCGGTAGTCTAGCTTCTGTACCAAGATGTCTGATTTGGCAGGGATGTAGTCCTTGTAAATTGGCGAACCAAATGTTGTTCGAACACCCGCGGTCTCAGTTAAGTCCTTGACTGATATCGGTAATCCCCCCAGCCAGTCTCGAAACTCTGAATGACCGACTGGCTGCTGCCTTTCCAACTCCTTGGCTTTATCCAGAGCCTGATCGATACAAAGCGTCGGCATTGCATTAATGCTTGCTTCAACCTGTTCAATTCGATCTGCAGAAGCAGTCACAGCATCTACGGGGGAGATTTCCCGTGTCCTTAACAGATCAACAACTTCACATGCAGTTTTAGAGACTAGTTCATTCATGATGGCTTTGACTACGAGTTGATTTTCTTACGTGAAATGGTATTGAATTGCTTTGTAAAAGTCGAACGAATGGAGTATTTCCCAAGTTGACTATTATGGTGTATCTCGTTTGGACTCATAGGAATCCTAAATTAAATTTCTGCTGAAGCGAATATCAATTGGACTGAATCGGTCGGTACTGATAAAAAGTACATTGATCAGTCATTTGGTTCCAATCAGTTCTGAAATCCGCGTTATGATTACAGTTCAATCTTCTGATCGGCGTCAATTGTTCGTTTGTCGTAGCGATAAGATCACTTCATCAACAAGTAGAAACTAGAGCATTGAAAGTACAAGAATCATTTCCAGTAATTGATGCCCTGCAAGCTTCCAACTGGTCTCGGCCTCACTTCGAATCGTTGGTAAATTCTGGTGTATCGGCAGTACACGTTACCGTTGCGTTTTGGCACAGTTGCAGTGAAACACTGAAACAAATCGGCAAGTGGAATCGTTGGTTTGAGGAACACAAGGATTTAATTTTGCGTGTCAAAGACGCTGCTGACATCAAAAACGCCCATCGGACCGGTCGCACCGGCATTGTTCTGGGTTTTCAAAATACCTCGCCAATTGGGGACGACTTTTCCTTAATCGAAATCTTTCATCAGTTAGGCATACGCATCATGCAGTTGACTTACAACAACCAGAATCACATCGGTACTGGATGCTACGAGGAAGATGATGCAGGATTAACCCGATTCGGCCGTATTGCTGTTCGGGAAATGAATCGTCTGGGAATTATTGTTGATGTTTCTCATACTTCCGAGCGAACCTGTTTCGATGCAATAGAGTGCAGTGAACGTCCTATCGCAATCACCCATGCCAATCCGGTCTCGTTCCGCAATGTCGTTCGAAATAAGTCTGATGAGTTGCTTAAAGAGTTGGCAAGAACTGGTGGGATGCTGGGATTTAGCATTTATCCACTTCATTTGGCAAATGGCAGTGACTGCAAACTGGAAGACTTTTGCGACATGGTCTTAAGAACGGCGGATTTGATCGGAGTCGAGCATCTCGGACTGGGTACAGATT
>CAZYSR010000483.1:0-2465 GCA_964649525.1 uncultured Gammaproteobacteria bacterium | reverse complement strand
CCGGTGGTTTTGGTCACTGGACCGCGTAGAGCGGGCAAGACAACTTTAGTACGTAAGCTGGAAGAGGAGCACCGAACCTATGTTACTCTGGATGATCAGATAGCTTTCGACGCAGCTAGGTTCGATCCGGTTGGTTTTGTCCGTGGATTGGACGTAGCCACTATCGACGAAATTCAAAGAGCTCCTGAATTGTTGCTTGCAATCAAAAGGTCAGTTGATGAAGATTATCGACCGGGACGGTTTTTATTGACCGGTTCCGCTAATGTTATGACCCTCCCTAGAGTAGCTGACAGTCTAGCTGGAAGAATCGAAATCATTCAATTGTTGCCCTTAGCTCGTGCCGAAATAGAGAATGTTACCCCGAAATTTCTGGAACGTCTGTTTGACGGTAATCTAGCACTGAATGGTACCTCTATAGTCGGTGATGATCTTGTCCGACTTGTGTTGCTCGGAGGGTACCCAGAAGCTATCGTGCGGGATAGCGAGCGCAGACGACAGGCTTGGGTACGGTTTTATCTGTCTTCGATCTTATCCCGAGACTTGAGTGATGTCGGTGTTGTCGAGAAGATAACTGAACTTCCAAAATTTGTCAGGATATTAGCTCAGCAATCAGGACAGTTGGTTAACTATTCCAAGTTAGGTTCCGGTATCGGTGTCAACTATAAGACGGGGCAGCGTTATACAACACTATTGGAAAAAGTATTTCTAGTTTCGACATTACAACCATGGCATACAAATGTGCTGAAACGAATTGTTAAGACTCCCAAAATACATTTTCTTGATTCCTGTCTGCTTGCAGCAGTTCGCGGTTTGAATTTCGAACGCATTAAAACCAATCGAGTCGAGTACGGCGCACTACTTGAGAGTTTCGTATACTCGGAGGTTCTTAAACTGATTACCGGTACAGATATACAGCTATCGACCTATCATTTCCGGGACCAGCAAATGTGCGAAGTGGACTTGGTGTTGGAGCGGGGCGACGGCATGATTGCTGGCATAGAAGTCAAGGCATCGGCAACGGTTAATTCGCGAGACTTTGCCGGTCTGCGGAGTTTAGCGAGCGCGTGTAAGGGAAAATTTACAAACGGCATTGTTCTCTATGACAACAATAGTTATGTACCGTTTGCAGACAATATGGCAGCCGTTCCAGTATCGACCCTTTGGACGTAATAGTGATCTAGTCGACTTATTCATGTCAACAGGACTTTCAGTAATCCAAACAAACGGAGAAATAATCAGGAAACAATCCCATTCGCAAGTTGGCATTCAGGTGTTTCACAAATTCAGGTCATCACTTATGATTGCTGCCTTCCAATTTTTACTTCCCGGTGAAGAATATAGAGCGTGCTCATAATGATGATCGATGCACCGATCAGTGCCGAAATCTGCGGGATTTCATCAAACAAAAAGTAGCCAGCGATCACCATGAAAATGATTCGGGTATACAAAAAAGGTGAGACAAATTGTGCATCGCCCAATGCATAGGCCCGTACGTCCATATAGTTTCGAAGTGACGACATCGCCGCAATCATGGTGAGAAGTCCCCACTCAGTCCAACTGGGCGTCTGCCAGACAATAATGGCAGGTGGTAAGCTACCCAGTGCCAAAATAGTGGAGAAATAGAGCACGATCGTACCAGGTTTTTCGGTCGAAGACAATTGTTTGCCCGTAACCAGAGTCAGCGAAAATGCAACAGATGCAAATATTGGTGCGAACCACTTGATGCTTAATGGCTCCGGTAGATAGCCAATCACCAGCATTGCTCCTAAGAACCCGATTATTGATGCCATGATTCGTCGAATGCCAACTTTTTCCTTCAGCATCGGTACGCTTAGTGCTGTCACAAACAGTGGCGTTGTAAAAAAGAGCGCTGTAACAGTCGCTAGAGGCAGGATTTGGAGTGAATAAAATCCTAGGTTTATAGCGATGACACCAACTACCCCTCTTACAATATGCTGTTTAAGCCGCTTGGTGCGTATACTGAAATCTGAGTGTGGCAACGAGAACGCAAGAATAAGGAGTGAACCGATGACACCGCGTATGAATACCGCCTGCGCGGAGTGTATCGACCCGGCGAGTTCATGAATGCCGGAACTCATGATCGTTGCAACTACGGCAGACCCGACGATCCAAGTGGCTCCCCGGAGATTGTTGGCAGCACTAGCCATTTAACCTGTCACTTCAGTCCCTGACATCACAGGAGAATTTCAATATGGAACTCGGTCTCAAAGGAAAAAACGCATTGGTGTGCGCTTCTAGTAAAGGTATCGGCAAAGGATGTGCGCGTGCCTTAGCTGCAGAAGGCGCAAACGTCTGGCTCAATGGTCGTGACCCGAATACTCTGGAAGCAACCCAGCGTGAAATAGAAGCCATTGCCAAGGGAGACGTTGCCAGCATTTGCTGTGATATCACGACCGAATCAGGCCGCGACAAGGCCTTGAGTGAAACACCTAGTCTTGATATCC
>CAZYSR010000482.1:0-1729 GCA_964649525.1 uncultured Gammaproteobacteria bacterium | reverse complement strand
CCTGAATATTTTGAATTTGTAACCCGCTCTTCAGCAGCTTCAGTTGCCGGCCAGTTAATGAATGCGAACGAAGTTCAGTTTTTTCACGATCACGCGTTTTGTAAAGAGCCGGGTACCCAGCAGGCTACCCCATGGCATCAGGATCATCCATATTATTGCGTCGACGGCCAGCAATCCGCAAGCCTGTACATCGCTCTGGATTCAACTCCTGCGGAAGTTGCTCTTCGATTTGTTCGGCGTTCACATCGATGGGGGAAATTATTCCATCCTGTCTCCTTTTTGGATGGGGAAAATTTTGATACAGACGGCAAGGTACAGGATGCAGTCCCCGACATTGAAGGCAATCCCGATCAATTTGAAATATTGGTTTGGAACCTGGAACCCGGTGACTGTATTGCTTTTCATTTTCAGTCATTGCACGGAACCACAGATGGTGAAGTGATTGACAGACGTCGAGCTTTATCGACTCGCTGGCTTGGAGATGACATCATTTACTGCGAGCGACAGATTGAGACCTCTCCACCATATTCAAATATCGGATTGAAGCATGGTGACCGAATGCGGGAGGACTGGTTTCCAGTGCTGTGGCGAAGAAATTCCAGCCACAGCAAGAATCAATGACTGAAGCATGGTGACGGGAAGTCATATTGCAAAGTACTGAACATGAGCGCTGGATGCGAAGCGCCATTGACCTCGCGAATGCTGCTAACCGTATGGATGAGGTACCGATCGGCGCAGTTGTTGTTCTAAATGACCAGATCATTGGCCAGGGATACAATCGAACCATCATTGACTGCGACCCAAGCGCGCATGCAGAAGTCATTGCGCTAAGGTCGGCTTCCACTTGCCAAAAGAATTACCGTTTACCCGGTGCCAGTCTGTATGTCACCATTGAACCTTGTGCAATGTGTGCAGGTGCCATTGTTCAGGCCCGGATTGAAACGGTAATATTCGGCGCGTTTGACCCCAAATCAGGTGCCGCCGGATCAGTGTTCAATATTCTGAACGAACCTGCCCTGAATCATCAGTCCACGGTCATCAGCGGAATACTGGAGCAAGAGTGTGCGGAAATTCTTAGGGATTACTTTCGTGGTAAACGACACACAAAACAGGAATAAGTCAGTCGCGGGAATCTTTTAACCTTCGGCAAATTCTGCAACCAGTCTGACGGCCTTTCTCCAACGTTTCAACAGCTGATCGCGCTGTGCCGATTCCATTTCAACATCAAAGCGACGGTCGGACTTCCATTGATTCGAAATTGAGTCCAAAGACGAAAAGATACCGATGTGTAGCCCCGCCAGGTAAGCCGCACCGAGTGCAGTAGTTTCGGTATTTGATGGTCGATCAACTGGCAGATCGAGCACATTACTTAGAAACTGACAAAACCAGTTGTTACTCGCCATGCCACCATCGATCCTAAGTCGATTAATGGAACTGCCA
The DNA here is from genome assembly GCA_964649525.1 of uncultured Gammaproteobacteria bacterium. Classification (GTDB taxonomy): domain Bacteria; phylum Pseudomonadota; class Gammaproteobacteria; order Arenicellales; family JAJDZL01; genus JAJDZL01. Next base: position 289 of record CAZYSR010000482.1, on the reverse strand, counting down.
TCCGAATGAATGGCATCTAGCAGGTCCGCGGTCTGATAGGCAACGGATTCCAGTGCTGCTCGTGTAATTTGTGCTATAGCAGTATCTCTCGTCATTCCGAATACAGCACCACGAGCGTCAGGAAGCCAATGTGGAGCACCCAGTCCTGTAAAAGCAGGTACCAGATAGACACCGCTATTGTCTTCGAGTGATCTGGCAAGATTCTCGGAGTCCGCTGCATCTTCAATGAGATTCAACTCATCGCGCAGCCACTGCAAAGCTGCACCTGCAACAAATATCGAGCCTTCCA
>CAZYSR010000481.1:0-6344 GCA_964649525.1 uncultured Gammaproteobacteria bacterium | reverse complement strand
GTGCATTTCTAATTTGTGGCACAAGACAAATGTCGGCCATTGTTGGCGCATCTGCGAAACAGAACTTCCCGTGCAATTTTTCGACCGATAATTTTGTTTCGAGTGCACGAAACTCAACGTCTATCCAGTGCCGGTACCATTCGCTTCTCTGGCTCTCGTTAAGTTTGAAATTATAGTCAAGGTACCGAAGTATCCTGAGATTGTTCAACGGGTGGATATCACATGCAATTGCTAGAGCGATCGAACGTACATAGGCGCGATTCGAAGCACCCTCTGGCAGAAATGCCGGTTCTGGATGGGTCTCATCCAAGTATTCCAAAATCGCAATTGACTGGTTGACTATGTTGTCTTCATCTACCAATACGGGTACCAATCCTTGCGGATTTAACGCCAGAAACGGATCTTGATATTGATCATTTTTTCGCAAATGAACGAACTGATTTTCGTATTCGATGCCTTTGAGATTTAAGGCAATTCTGGTTCGATATGCGGCGGAGCTTCGAAAGTAACCGTGAAGTATCACTGTGAATTATCCTTTCTGACTAGTAGATGACTGACTTTAATTCAACTTGACGATTTAGCAAGATACTGAATGAATTCATCGGGCAAATTCCAAGCATTCAAAACACCAGTCTCTTTGTCCTTTATTCCCCATATCCTCACTTCATAGCCATCAACACAAAGTTCTTCTGTATCTGTCAGTTTGTAAATTTCGTGCTGAATTGTAAACGTTCTAAGTGAATGCTTTTGAATGAAACTGCGAACTTTCACCTGATCATCCCATCGTAATGGCTGAATAAATTTTGCTTGTGCTTCAATCAGTGGAAAGCCAACGATTCCATAAAGAGAAATCATCTCGTTTTGCCCGAACCCACGAATTTTCATCATATGGTGACTGCTAGTATCAAACCAGCGATAGAAATTGGGGTAAAAGACAATTCCGGCAGGGTCGCATTCACCCCACTCCACTACGTGCTTCCACTGGCTTTCAATCACGACTCTGCCCCTCTACCATTCTCTGTAGTGTAGACCGACTGAGCTTTCCATTTGCTGTCTTTGGAAAATCATCAATTGCTCTTATCCATTTAGGTCGCTTGAACATCGGTAAATTCCGATCGATATGCTTGCGCATCAATGAGACTGCTTCATCACATGAACTGTCATCATTGGGGATAAAGAATAATGCCGGTCGAATTGATCCGACATTATCTCTTGCACCAATCACTGCCACATCAATAGCGAGTTGAGAATTTTGACCGACTCTCTCAATTTCACGTAAATATACCCATTGACCCGCCACTTTGAGCAAATCATCCTCACGACCCAAGTGGTACCAGTTGCCACTTTCATCCTGGCGGTATAGATCTCCGGTATTAAATCGTGCGCCTCTCGATCGATAATCAGTATCCTTCGGCCTGTTTGCGTATTGCTTAAACATAAACGGATGCTCAATGTGCAACACCCCTTCTTCACCTTGCGATACACTCGCGGAGTCTGCCGGATCAACCAGATATGGAACTACCCCAGCCAATGGGTTTCCAACAGAGTCAGGTGGCGTATCGTTTTCATTGCCAGTCAGTGCAAGAAACAGCGTTTCGGAACAACCATAGACATTAATGATTGTTCGACCACAAAATTCTTCCCAGCGGGATTGAAGTTCAGCGGGTAAATATTCACCAGCAGAGACATAGAACTCGACACCGGAAAAATCATCATCACCAATATCTGTCAAGTCAAGAATCCCCCTGTAAATACTAGGCACTGCAAACACAACCCGCGGTCGTTGAAGACGAACAATTGAACGAAGTTCGTCCAGAGTAATCCAGTCTGGATGCAGGTAAACGGTAGCACCGAGTTGCAATGGGGCCAGTAATCCGTTTGCGAGCGCATAAGCAAAAGATATTCTTGATGTGCAGAACAGCAAATCACCAACTGACGTCTTCAGGGTATCCGTATGAAATCCGCAGCAGTCACGAACACAGCGATGGGTGTGAACGATTCCTTTCGGACGACTGGTCGAACCCGATGAATACACCCAGAGCGCTTCATGGTCTGGTTCCCGTTCTACTGTATTGAGTTCATCCGATATCCGCTCATCAAGTGACACTTGATTCAAGTTAATGCGTTTCAATCTTGAATTACCACTAATCGATTGACAGGTTGCAGCGGTTGTTGAATCGAATATCAAGACATCAGCTTCACTGTCTTGTATGACGTGGTATAGGTCTTCCTGATTGAGCCGTGTTGAAACTGCAATACTGACCGCTCCAATATTCAGTACTGCAAAGTACCAGGCCACAAAATCTGCAGTGTCTGCGCACTGAAAAACAACGCGCTCACCTATGATAACACCGTGTCGTTTGAGTTCAAGACTTGCTGCTTGGATCTTATCAGCAAGTTCCTGATAAGTGACGGAACCGGTAGCCCACTTCAGTGCGACAACACCACCAACTTTGGTCAATCGATCAACACTGAAAATTTGCTCGACGATATTCATTTATCAGTCCATTTTCAAGAATTGGACACTCCCTCCGTCAGCTTACCCTGATCTGGGCTATCAGGTTAGATCATGCAGAGTTTCGACCGTTGGAACGTACCAATAACTGCCTGACACGGGTGAGGAAAACTCGGTGAGACGATCATAAAGCGCGTCACCAGTCACACCGAACATTCGTTCGAGTTGGACTTGAATACGACTCAAACTACAAGCGAAAGCCACAAAATGCAATCCCCGGTTTTCGAAATCTCCGTGTGGCACACTTCTTCGCAAGATTTTCTGCTTAACACCATCCACTTCGGCATCTGTACGGCTGACATGTGAATCATCGGGCATTGCGTCACCTTGCAATTCAATGCTATCCCGCTTGGTACGGCCGATCACCCGCTCCTGCTCCGCTGTGTCCAGCGCATTGAATTTTGGCAGGTTGTGTATCCACTTCTGAGTCAGTGCGAAACTACTACCAGCACCATCGGGGATTAGAGCGGCTTCAACTGCCTCCTCCCCTTCCGGATTTTCCGTTCCATCGATAAAACCAGTGAAATCGCGATTTTCGTGTCGCACAAATCCGAATACTTCCAATGTACGGTGCGCGCCGATTTCTCTTAATGTTCGATTCAGACTAAGTGCTGTATCCAGATTCATCGGATGAGAGTCACCGTGTATCCAGACCCATAAATCTCCTTGTGTTGCGGGTACCAACACTTCCTGCCCGTGAATCTCTCCAAACGCTGTGTAGGTATCCGGTATGCTTTCAGTCGAAAGAGCTTTCCACAATGTGTCGCTGAAACCGAACAGTACCTGGCGGCTCCGAAATGCTGCAGACTCCTGCTCCGATCTGATGACGCGCTTTAGTTGATGGAGGTCACTAATATCGTCAAAAGAATATTCAACATGAAAGTGATAAAGTGATGGTGGAGCAAGAATTCCAGGTTGAGCAGTCATTTATTTCGTAGTCAAGTGATTTATTGCAAAGAGTTAAATTTCTTAAAGATCTCAATACACGATGAATTGACCATCTGAGCCTGTCAATGGCCATCGTCCCTGCTCGAAAACTTGAAGTTTTTTGCTGAACAGTCCGTTCGACTCTGCTCCCAATGCACACTCCAATGTGTATTGACAGCAAACTTCCAATGCACACCCCGCCGCAACTTTTTGCAATTGCAGGTTTTGGCCCGCCAGATGTCTTTCTACAGAGCGCATTACATGCGCTGCCATCGGATCAATTACATCTTTCAAAGATCGATGAAACTCCTCCAATTCTGCTGCGTTGACGGATTGAAGGAGTTGATGGCGTCTATTGTCTTCAATTTGAAACCAGTCCGGATCAAAATGAACTTTTGTATAGGCAATTACGTCGTTCAAATTATAAACATACCGAATTGCACAAGATTGACGCCCAAGTGCAGCAAGATAGCCTTTGATGCATACGGTATCTGATTCGGTTTCCGGTTCACCAACTCGGCTTAGCCAGTCAATCGCTTTCAACCGAGACAAGGCTGTATCTAGGGAGTTAGTCAAAAATTTCGAAGCTTATCGGCGACTGACAAGTTGAGAACTACTGGTCGTATTAGGCAATCAAAGAATAATGATAATTATTCAATCACTTGTACAGGATTCTGAATCGTTTGTATCAGAAAGTTTCAGTTCTGGTCTTGAAACTTAGTTCTCCGGTTGTTTTCGACTCTTGATATACGTGCGAATATGCAAGGCGATAATCAGAACAATCAAACCAAAAATTATGGCTGCGATTGGGCGGTCTATAAAGTCAAGCGGAGTTTTCACCCGCGCCATTGCTGAGCGTAGCTTAATTTCCATAATGCCCCCTAACACCATTCCCAAAACAATCGGCACAACTGGGAGATTCAGACGCTTCAAAATCAGACCGAAAATTCCAAATCCAGCAGCAATCGCACAATCAGTCATTGAATTCCTCAAGGAATAAACGCCAACGAATCCGAGTGTTAGAATAACAATGCCCAAGAATCGCGTCGGGATTCGTACAACATGCAATAACCCACGAGTGGAAAAGACGAGAAAGAACAGCACAATGACATTCAATACAAATAAGGCAAGATAAAGCGCTAGGACAAAGTCCATTTGATTGGCGAATAACTGGGGACCTGGAATGACATTGTGAACGTAAAACACGGACAACATCATCGCGGTCAACGCCTCTCCCGGAATACCCAGAGCCAGAAGCGGTATCATGGCTGCTCCAGGAACTGCATTATTGGCTGCTTCTGAGGCAATTAACCCCTCAGGAGCACCTTTACCGAACTTCTCGGGTTCTTTCGAAGTTCTCTGAGCATAAGTGTAGGAAAAGAATTGGGCTGTAAACTCTCCAACGCCTGGGATCATGCCCATCATGACGCCAAACGATGAAGAAACTGTTGCGACTCGCTTAAACCCCAACACCTCCTTTAAACCATCAAACAGTCCACCCCCAACTTCTACAGGTTTTGGTCGCTCATCCTTCTGCACCAATAGCAGAAATGCCTGAGACAGTGCGAATAGACCCAATACAACAACAATCAGATCAATCCCTGAAGCGAGCCAGGTCTGATCAAACGTAAAACGCCGCGTATACCTGACCGGCTCAAGACCGACTGTATTGATAAAAATGCCCAGGCACGCAAGCATTCCAGCAGCCAAAACCTGTCCTCGATGGGCCAAAACCACCAAAACAATTCCTAGTAGTGCGGCCAGGAAAATTTCGCGACTGCCAAAATGCGGTGCGACAACAGCCAGCAGCTGAGAGAGGAACATCAAGCAAATGATTGAAAAGATACCGCCGAAAAACGACGCGGAATATGCCAGGGACAAAGCTCGCTGAGGATTTCCTTTTGCGGCAATAGGATGACCATCGTAAGTCGTCAATGCGTTGACTGCAGTTCCAGGCGTATTCATTAGGATGGCAGGTATTGCTCCCCCATACATTGACGACCCATAGATTCCCAGAAGCATCGTCAATCCAACAATCGGTTCCATAGCAAACGTTGCAGGCAACAGTATTGCGATGGCAACTGCCGGCCCTACACCTGGAATGGCACCAATGACTACGCCACCAATTGAACCGACCAGCAAAGCCAGAATAACATCCCAGCGCACCAGCAATTCTATTGATGACAACAGAAGTTCCATCAGGTACCTACAGATACAGAATCATAAAGTTTCGAATTGCACTGGGAAAGATTTCATAGAGTTGCCCACCTGGAATCTTTACTGAAAGAAATCCCTTGAAAATGACAACAATTGCAATAGCCGTCACTCCCGACATGAGCAGGATGCTTCTTTCACGGTACCCTGTGCGTAAAGACAGAGTGTAGACGAAAACCAAGGTGCTAATCAGGTAACCCAGTATAGGGACGATGACGACATATGCCATGAACCACAATGTGTATTCCAATGATTTCAGCCACAGAAAAACTTCCTCAATTTCGTTCTCAGCACGTTTGGATAAGACAGATCTGAAAAAATAAAGCGATGCAAAGACAGTCATTCCAATCAGGCCGATTGCGGGCCAGAATCTTGGCTGAGCAAAGAACTTTGTGCCTTTGACCCAACTGGTCTCCGTTCCTATCTGTGACAACAACAAAAGAGTTGTCAGCAAGAAAATGCTTGCAAAGTAAATGTCACCTTTCTGTGGCTCGCGGGACCGGTGACTATCTAGTAAGGATTCGGGCATATTCGACGCTACACTGTGCCGAACGAGGGAACTGGTTCAACAGTGAGCGACCATTGCCAGCCGCCCACTGTTAGTATTTGAATTGCGATTGTTAATTGAGTGCCTGTAAGGTTTCTATATCACTAGCAATCTGGGCATTCGCCTCTTCAACATTTTGCC
>CAZYSR010000480.1:0-1880 GCA_964649525.1 uncultured Gammaproteobacteria bacterium | reverse complement strand
TCAGCTGTTGTGCTCGATTTCACCTCCACCATTCCATAAACCGGTTGAAGTTCTATTTCGATTTGGTTGTCAAAGTTCGAGTTCACCTCGAATTCTATCTCTTGAGTTCTGAAACCAGGCTTCGAATATGTGGCGGTTTGGCGGGAATTGACGGGTAGCGAAACGCTGGCGGTATTTCCGGATGCAATCGAATTGCCCCCCACTGTCAATGACCCATCAGCAGGCGTCAACGAAAATGTCACATCACGGTTACTCACTACCAGTTTATAGTGCCTACTCACTTCAGATTTGTCTGGTGATATGACAAACGAATCCTTTCTCGGGTCGTGATTTGCAAGTGAGAGCGCAATTTCATACTCACCGCCTTCCAATTCCAGGTGCAACGGAGTTTGTCCAATCGCTTCAGAATTCAGTGACACTTCTGCCCCGCTCGGCGCGGAGGTAATCTCAACTTGTCCCTTCACTGGTTTCAGATCAAGACTCAACTGATACGACTCGCCGCGCTCAAGGGTTATCGATTGACCGGTTGGCTCGAAATGTGGGTGTCTAGCTTCAATTGTGTGCTGACCCGCAGGTAGATCGACGGTTAACTGTGTCGCTACCGATGCCAACGCGCCATTCAAATACCAGCGAACTTCGTCCGATTCTGGTTTGGTTGTAGCCTTGACTGTGGCTGGCAGTGGCTTTAGCACCACATCGAGTTGCCCTCGTCTCCATGTCGCGTCGCCTACCGTCAAGACTTCCCTTTTGTAGCCATCAGCGGACACCTGTAGTTTCAAAGGGCTTCTTACTGCAATAATTTCGTTGCTCCAAATCCAACCCGTGCCATCAAGAATTTCCAATTGTGCAATTTCGAGCGCTTCATCAGGTGCAACAGCGACAAACACTCGATCAATGACGGCCGTGCCGAGATACACGCCCACCGAAACTAATAGAATCAGAATTACACCACCAACGCCCAGAATCATTCGACGACGACGGGCGCGCTGTGCCTTGTCTAAACTGTCTTTAAACACGCTCATCGCAAATAACCGTCACTTCGGCAACTTCATTGGCATACGGTATAACTTTCACCTCCACCAACTTGTTTCGATACCCTCTTCTTGATCCCTCAAATCGGTAAGTTCCGGGTTTGAGCATAATCTCCCGGTCGCTAACAGTTCCGATAATACCAACCCGGCGCACTATGATGTGCGTTTTACCATCAGAGATCACGCGTACAGGCACTTCCGTTTGCCACTTGACCACTTCAACTTCCAACTCGCTCACAGCTGTTCGTAAACGTGGACTGTATTTCAATAACATCTGAGCTTCCTCAAGTTCTTTGAGTACGGCATCGACAATATTTTTGGAACTCAGCCGGTCTGACCTGGCCAAATAGTCTTCAAATCTAGACTGTGCGTCAATGATGCTCTTGGCTAGATCTCGGCCCTCAATCGCATCAATCAGCTTCGGGTTGAGCTTTACCGCCAGTTCAAGGCTCTGCTGAACAGCGGCCCAGTCATCCTGTATCGCGCTATTTGCAGCAGTCTGAATCAGTTTTGCCACTTCAAGATCACGGGCCAGTTCTTCAATACTTTGATTCAGTCGTGTGATTTCCGGATGCGAGGGATTAAACCGCTGAGCTTTAGTGAGTGCATTTCTGGCCTTTTCCACATCCTGACTGGACAGTGCCTGGTGCACTTCACCGATTGCGCGTTTGAATCGTTGGTCCTGCAACTCACGGTTTGCCGCTTCAATGCGTGTCTTGACCTCTTCTTCGTTGGGCTTAAATTTCAGAACACGATAAAGTGCATCAATTTCATCCTGCAGTCGACCTTCATTGCGTGCCGCAATGGCAATCTGCCTGGCAGCAATCAGTTCTGGCAACTGGATAATCT
>CAZYSR010000479.1:0-2212 GCA_964649525.1 uncultured Gammaproteobacteria bacterium | reverse complement strand
GTTCCACAGTTGTGGAGCTATTCCTGAACCGTTTATGCGAGGCCTGATTGAATCCGGTGTCGACGGCTATGATAGCTTACCGCCCAAGGTTGCCCGCCATTCAAACCCTGCTGCCAAGAAACGGCAGTTGGGTAAAGAAATGTTCTTTTATGGCGGGATTGATGTGCAGGAAACTTTACCCTGGGGTAGTGTCGAAGATGTTCGAAACGAAGTTCGACAACGTATTTGGGAAATGGGGCACGGCGGAGGGTTTCTGCTGAGTTCATCACATCGCCTTGAACATGACGTTCCGACCCAAAATGTGCTCGCAATGATTGATGAAGCGAGAAGTTACGGGGTTTATCCTCTGCCGACAGAACCACCACCAGGTGCCGATACCGGCGAAGGTTACGAACCATGGACTGGAGATCGTAAGCGTCGCAGACGACCAGACCGAAAACGAACTGCCCGTGCGGCTTGATCACTACCCACTGATAGATGCAAAGTTATGCCACTATTCATTGAAACCGAGAAAGAATGGGATCTGGAAGATCTTCAGTATGATTTTGAAGACTCTCTTGAAACAGACCGATGGCTTGATGCACCACCGGATATTAAGGAGTTGTTTCACGAAATTGAGTGGAACATTATCGATGGTGAACACGAAGAGACATCTGATCTGATTCATCCAGCACTGGACGCGGATGTTTCTCCTCGAACGCTGGTTGCCGGACCCATGGCAACTGGTATTGCCGAAGTCGGAAGACGCTTCAAAATGGACGAATACTTCCTGCCGGAAGTGATGATGTCAGCAAAGTGTATGCATTCCGCACTTGGTATTCTGAAGCCATTGATAATTGCCGAAAAATCCGAAGACATTGGAACGGTTGTTGTAGGCACCGTTCAGGGAGACTTACACGATATTGGCAAGAAGATAGTCGCAATGATGCTGGAAGCAGCGGGCTTCACTGTCATTGATCTCGGTGTAACAGTACCACCCGAGGACTTTATCGCAGCAATTCGAGAACATGAACCGCAAATCGTTGGTTTTTCCGCGCTGCTGACTACGACAATGAATATGCAGTGGGAAACCATTAAGCAAATCAAGGCAGAAGGTATGCGAGGTGATGTGAAGGTGTTTGTAGGCGGAGCACCAATCAGCCAAGGATGGTGCGACAAAATTGGGGCTGACGCATATGGTGTTGATGCTCTAGTCGCTGTGGAAAAAGCTAAAGCCTGCGTTCAGGAATACCGCGACATAAAAGGTGGAGATCCTGCATTGCACGGTGCGATGCTCGCGCTCGATGCAGAACGCGTCGCACAGCAGGCGGCTAAGCTTGAGGCAGTAGCAAGCGGCTAAGCATCGTTTTTCGAAGAAATTCATCCGGTGAGATGATTTCAACAAAATTCAGATGAACGAAGCTATCACGGTTGAGCGTCGTCGCCGAAGGCGAATCATATTACCGATAATCGTCGGTATCATTCTGTTTGTGTTTCAGCTGTCTGGCCAGTACAGTGCCGGACTGGCCTACGGATTGCTATTTGTATCGGTTGTTTTGCTGATCGCCGGGATCGCTACCTTAGCGGTATTGGTCTTTACCCGTATTGGCGATGAGAAGTCTCTCAGTGCAACAATGCGTTGGCTATTCACTGTTGCTGGATGGGCGTATGTGATTGGTGTTTTTGATCTTTCGGGACACTTTATTGCACAGGCATTAATCGGACAGGTTGCACTGCAATGGATATTCTTTGGACCCGCTGCACTTGTCAGCATTGTCCTGTTTGATATTGGGATGTACCAAGTAATCTATTCGAAGAATAAACCGACTTGGGAACGATATCGACAGCACATTCGACGCGAAGATGCTGAGCCTGCAGCAATGAGAGAAACCTTCATCACTGATGTGGCTTTTCACACCAACCTGATGTCAGTCAGTGGATTGCGCTGGCTTCGTCACACACTGATGTTTTGGGGATTCGCGCTGTTGTTTGCAGTAGAAGTCGCTGCGGTATTTGTGCGAGAAGGAATTCCCGCATTTGGCTGGACAGACATTTGGGAGATATTGGATCACCCCGTTCGACTTGCATTCGATTTTGCGTTCGAGTTCTTCGGGTCTATGGTACTGATAGGCTGTCTACTCGCATTTATTTGGCGCATAAAGGCCAGCAATACTGATGAGTCAAAGTATGCCGATACTCCGTCAGCTTTATTCCTTTTCCTGGTTGTGTTGAG
>CAZYSR010000478.1:0-4262 GCA_964649525.1 uncultured Gammaproteobacteria bacterium | reverse complement strand
AACAATTGGATGTGAATCAAACAATAAATCTGATTAATAATATGACGGATATTATTGAAATATCAACGTATATTCAACACACAAGAAGTAACAATTAATGAGAAATCTGAATACTTGTCATTACCAGAGAAAGTCAGGTCAATCAAATGAGTTTTGATGCGCAATCAATTCTTGATTTTTGGTTTGCAGACAATGCTTTGACACCAGAAGGGTACGAGATGCGTAAGGAACTTTGGTTTTCCGTGAATGAGGATTTTGATTCCGAAATTCGACGCAGATTTGAAACGCAAATTTCAGAAGCGGCTGAATTGTGTAAATCTGGATTAAGCTCCGATGCCAGGCAGAACTTAGCGCGAATTATTGCTACAGATCAGTTCCCTCGAAATGTATACCGTGGTACTGCCCAAGCATTTGCGTATGATTCAGTTGCATTGAACGTGACCAAGGGCATGATTGAAAGCGGCATGCATAAGCAATTAAGTTATGTCGAGAGAATGTTTGTTTATATGCCTCTTGAGCATTCCGAGTGTCTGGACATGCAGATCCTTTCTGTCAAAATGTTCGAAGCACTCGCTGCTTCAGAGGATAATCAATTCGAATCTGATTCTAGCGAGTCCATTTGGTATGCTCAGTTGCACAAGGAAATAATTGAGCGATTTGGCAGGTTTCCACATCGAAATGAAATTCTCGGAAGAGAATCGACACCTGAAGAGATCGAGTATCTCGCATCAGGCCCTGAAAATTTTGGTCAAGTCAAAGTGTAGTCCGACCTTAATGAAAATCAGGCTTGACAAATTACTGAGAATTGCAGGTGAGTAGAACGCACATAATGTTGATGCACTTATTTTAATCACCGATAATTTTGCAGAAAAGTTCAACTATGAAAAATCCAGTCAGAGTAACAGTTACAGGAGCAGCAGGGCAGATCAGTTACAACTTGCTGTTTCGATTAGCAGCCGGTGAGATGTTGGGTAAAGACCAACCCGTGATTCTCCAATTATTGGAAATTCCCCCGGCAATGAAAATGCTGGACGGTGTAGTGATGGAACTTGAAGACTGTGCCTTCTCGACTTTGGCCGGAATTATCGCCACCGACAATTCGGAACTTGCTTTCGGTGATGCCGAATTTGTACTGATGGTTGGTGCGAGGCCACGTGGACCGGGTATGGAACGGAAGGACTTGTTAGAAGCGAATGCCAAAATTTTCACGGAGCAGGGTTCAGTATTGGACCGAGTCGCAAGTCAGGATGTGCGTGTTCTCGTTGTTGGAAACCCGGCTAATACCAATGCTTTGATCACAGCCAGCAAACTGCAGCGTTTGAACGCTTCACAAGTTACAGCAATGACCCGATTGGATCATAATCGTGCAATCAGTCAAATTGCTGCAAAGACAGGTAATATGTCTTCCTCCGTCAAACGGGTCATAATCTGGGGTAATCATTCAGCAACTCAGTATCCAGATATTCATCATGTCACCGTCAACGGGGCACCAGCTATGGATGTGGTAGACCAGGATTGGATTGAGTCAGAATTTATCCCAACAGTACAGAAAAGAGGCGCACAAGTCATTGCTGCCCGTGGGCTTTCAAGTGCTGCATCTGCTGGGTCAGCGGCAATGGACCATATCAGGACATGGATGCAGGGTACGCCAGTCGGCGATTGGACAAGTATGGGAATTGTTAGTGATGGGTCTTATGGGATTACAGAGGGTTTAATTTATTCATACCCGGTAACATGCAAATCCGGTCACTATGAAATTGTTCAGAATTTAAAAATCAATGAGTTCAGTCGAAATAAGATGCAAATCACTGAACAGGAATTGATCGAAGAACGAGACGCAATCGCTAATTTGCTCTGAAGTGTTTGACTGCTCTGTAGTGATTCCTGCTTACAATCGGAAAGACAGGATTCAACTAACAATAGAGTCAGTTCTAAATCAATCTGTCTTGCCGCGCGAGATTATCGTCGTGGACGACGGCTCAACGGATGGAACTTCAGAGTTCGTCAAATCAAATTTTCCTGATGTTAAAGTTGTGACCCAGGTTAACCAGGGTGTCAGCGCAGCAAGAAACAGAGGCATCAAGGAATCCAAGGGAGAGTGGGTAGCGTTTCTTGATTCAGATGATAAGTGGCTTCCGTTAAAACTGGAAATTCAGTCCAGTTGGCTTGGAAACCACCCTGGCATCAAGATATGTCACTGCGACGAAATCTGGATCAGGAATCAAGTTCGCGTCAATCCTGGCAAACGACATAAAAAGCAGGGCGGATGGATATATCTACACTGCTTGCCACTATGTGTCATCTCTCCATCAGCGGTTGTAATCAATCGAGAGGTATTTGATGAAGTAGGAATGTTCGACGAATGCCTGCCAGCATGTGAAGATTATGATTTGTGGCTTCGGATTACTCAAAAGTTTGAGGTCGGTTATGTTGACCGGCAGTTGCTTGTCAAATACGGAGGGCACAGTGACCAGTTGTCTAAGACGTATGCGGGGATGGACCGGTTTCGGATCACAGCACTGGTCAAATCTTTGGAGCAAGGTGTTCTGACATCCGCCCAGCGAAAGAGTACGATTGAAACATTAATACACAAAACTGAAATTTATCTGAACGGTGCAAGAAAGCGCAGGAAACGCGCTGAAGTGAATGATCTTGAAACGCTTTTGGAACGTTCTAAAGCAGAGCTACGTGAACTTGAATGAATCATAGCGTAAATCTCATTGTTGCTCTCAAAGCCGAAGCTCAACCTTTGATCGAATTCTTTGAACTAAAACCATTACCGGTTGATGAAACCATTTCAATATTTGGTAACCATGAGTTAACTCTTACCCTAGCCGGTATGGGAAAATCAGCTGCGGCACGTTCAGTCGATTGCGTCAATAACACGAAGCAGCATTGCGTCAATGCATGGTTAAACATTGGGGTTGCAGGACACGGAGTATTCGATGTAGGTCAGGGATTCATGGCAGATCGAATTGTCGATCAGGCTACCATGAAAACCTGGTATCCACAGTTTGTGTTTCAACCAGTCTGTCAAACCGGAACCCTTATGACTGTTGAAAAGGTTGAGACATACTATTCAGACCCGGTAGGTTATGACATGGAAGCGTCTGGTTTTTATCCTGCAGCGGTGAATTACTCCACAATCGAACTGGTGCACAGCTACAAGATTGTTTCAGATAATCCGCAAAATTCGGCCGAAAAAGTCACTCGTCTCAATATTAACGATTTGATTAAATCTAAGCTCTCGGAAATCCGAAGTACGGTCGATTCACTGAGAAATCTAACAGCAGAAGTTGCTACTCGAAGTTCATCAGATGAATTGTTGCATCAATTTATTCAACGATGGAGATTTTCAGTTACTCAGCAGTTTCAACTGAAATCATTGTTGCGAAAAATCAATGTATTAAAGATTGATATTGATGTTGAGTCTAATGAGTTTATCTCATGTCGAGACGGTAGATCGGCATTAAAAGTTATTGAGAGAACTGTCGAAACACATTGGCGAAAATAAACAATCTGTAAATGTATAGAAATATTTATGTCGAATCTGAAGTGCTGCGGTATCCCCGTGTTAAGGAGATTTTGGCACGATATACAGATGCATCGGTTGTGACATGTGATCGATATACAGAAATTTTCAACCTGAAATCTCAGGACTTTAGGCTGCAAAAAAAACAGCCCGCACTGATTCTGGCAAGAAAACATAGTGGATATATCCAGCAGGTACCAGCGGGATATGGGGTAGGCGGCGATCATAACTTCTATTTTTCGACAATGTTGAACTGCCTCTATGATTGTCGATATTGTTTTCTTCAAGGCATGTACCGCTCAGCCAACCATGTGGTATTTGTAAATTATGAAGATTTCTCCAGTGCACTGTTGAAAACCGCTGCCAGGTTCGAGAAGGATGAACACGTGTGGTTTTTTTCAGGTTACGATTGTGATAGCCTAGCCCTGGAACCAGTTCTTGGCATGGCAAATTACTTTATTGAAACAGTGTCATCAAGTCAGAATGTATGGCTTGAATTGAGAACCAAGAGCACTCAAATTCGTTCGCTTTTGAATCGCTCACCACTTCCAAATATCGTGACTGCATTTAGTTTTACACCGACTGCCATTTCAGAACAGATTGAACATCAAGTTCCAGGAGTAGAGAAACGACTTGCCGCTATGCTCCGATTACAGTAGCAGGGATGGTCAGTTGGACTTCGGTTTGACCCACTCATTTACTCGCATAATTTTCAAGAGCAGTATCAGGG
>CAZYSR010000477.1:0-2953 GCA_964649525.1 uncultured Gammaproteobacteria bacterium | reverse complement strand
GTATTGAGAATAGCGAAGCGCCATATTCGTATTCTGTTCAGCAAGCAAAATGGTCACATGTTCGTTTTCATTGAGCCTTTTGATGATCTCAAAGATTTCCTCTACCAGCGTTGGTGCCAGTCCCATTGAAGGCTCATCCAGCAGAATTACCGATGGTTTAGCCATCAGTGCTCTGCCTACTGCTGTCATCTGCTGTTCACCACCAGAAATATAACCGGCAACACCATTTCTTCGCACTTTAAGCCGCGGAAAATAACTGTAGACCAGTTCAAGATCTGCCTGGATGGCTGCGCGCCCGTCCCTGCGGGTATACGCACCCGTCAGCAGGTTTTCCTCAACTGTAAGGTGCTCAAAACAATGCCGGCCTTCCATCACCTGTGTAACGCCCCTAACCACCAAATCAGATGGTGTGAGAGCATCAACGCGCTCGCCACGATAAATGATCGAACCTTTCGTCACTTCGCCACGCTCAGCGCGCAACAGGTTGGAGATTGCTTTGAGGGTTGTTGTTTTGCCTGCGCCATTGGCTCCGAGAAGGGCAATGACGCCCCTCTCGGGAACCTCTAATGACACGCCTTTCAGAACGAGAATAACCCGGTCATAAATGACCTCAATGTTATTAACACTGATTATCGCTTCGCCGTTTGTGCTTGACGATGATTGTGTTGACTCGTTCACGAATAGACCTTATTGTGTAAAAATTTACGACATTAACCGCAATCTGATCCCATGTCCATACCGCTACGTGGAGTAATACCTTTCTCCGATGCATAGGCCATTGAACTATCCATAATCATCGGGTCGACAAGGGACTTGTCAGTTGCAATCCAGTCGGTTATTTCAACCCACTTGGAACCGTCCCAGCGGCTGAATTTTACTGGACCGCCACCTTCGTGATCAGCGCATGTGATTGTCAGTGGCGCCATCAAGCCATCCACGCCGAGTTCCTTGATACGCTCAGCGCTGATGCTCAGGTTTTCAAGTCCCCATCGCATCTCTTCGCCAGTTAGCACTTTCGCTCCGAATTTACCCTGTGCTGCACGGATCGCCTCTACAGTCACAATTCCGGCCACTATTCCGCGGTTGTAGTAGATTGTCCCGACGCGTTGTGGAGAAATGTTTCCTTGTCCCGCCCCATGAACGACATCCAAAATGTTTTGAATGAGGGGAAAATCTGAACCTGACGGGTGGAATCCAGCCGAAACGTATCCAACCGCTGCCTTACCGGCAGGAATCACGTCTTCTTCCGCACCACTCCACCAGACTCCAACAATTCTGTCAGATGGGAATCCGACCCGAGCCGCTTCTTTCAAAGCAGTTGGATTCATGACGCCCCAACCCCGCAGGATCACCCAGTCGGGTTTGTAACGGCGGGCGATGTCAAGCCACGCGGCTTTCTGGTCCAGTCCCGGATGTGCCACCGGGTAGTGCTTAATTTCGAAACCATATTTTTCTGCTTGTACTCCCAGAATTGGTATGGTTTCCTTGCCGTAGCTACTTTCGTGGTGAAGGTTGGCGATTTTCTTGCCCTTGAGGGCATCCATTCCGCCTTCCTGTGCTCCAATGAACTTAATCTTTGCGGTATTCTGGCTCCAGTAATTTGTGATTAGGGGGAATACCCACGGAAAGACTTTACCGTTTGTAGCGTCAGTTCGGCCATAACCCATCGATATCAGAGGAATTTTGTCAGCAGTCGCCCGCTCAATCAAGCGATACGTAATTCCAGTGCTGAGTGGATGTACGACAGTCGCACCGTGCTCGCCTTGATTCTTCAGACGTTCGTAGCACTCAACTCCTCGGTCGGAGTTGTACGCGGTTTCACATTCTTCCCAAACCATCTTGACGCCACCGACACCACCATCGGTGAGATTCAAGTAAGCCAAGTAATCTTCAAATCCGCCGAAGAAGCCGGATCCACCGGCAGCATATGGCCCGGTTCGGTAGACAAGCATAGGAATAAACTGTTCCATTTCCTGAGCTTTCGAGACCGTAAATGGAACCACAGCTACAATCGTCGCTACGGACATTAGCAAAATGGTTCTGAGTTTCATTTTCATAGTATTTACCTCCCACTGAGTGGAAATGTTAAAAGGTGATAACAAAATAATATGTTAGCATTGCAACCTTTGGATTGTATAAAAAATTGGTAATCTAGCGAATTCGTCTTCAATTAATAGGGGAACGGCCACTGGCGAAGTTTTTCCTTGATGATCTGCCACATTCGTGCAAATCCAAGCGGCTCAACCGCCAGAAAGAATACGATTGTTCCACCGTAGACGATCAGTTCCAAGTTCGCCAGTGCAGCTCCCGAGAGAGTGCCCTCTCCCAAATTAGAAGCCACAATATTCAGAAACGGTGGTAACAGTACGATAAACGCTGCCCCCAGGAACGACCCCATAATCGAACCCAGCCCGCCAATAATAATCATGAACAGAATCGTAAATGAGCGGATGAGATCGAAGGCTTCAGTATCTGCGTTACCCACATATGTAAACACATAGAGGGCACCGGCAACTCCACAGTAAAACGAACTGATTGCGAAAGCGAGGAGTTTTGTCTTGAGCGGCCGTATACCAATAATTTCAGCAGCAATATCAAAATCGCGAATTGCCATCCAAGCTCTTCCCGTCATGCCGCGTACAAGGTTCTTGGCCAATAGTGCCAGAACCACCACTACAGAAAGTGTCAAAATGTACTTGGCTTCCGGAGTTGCATTCGGGCCGGAGACGATAACGTCAATCGGCGCTAGGAAATCCAATGGTCCACCTTCATGTGCCAGGGACCCGAATAGTGTCTGCGTTGGCGCCGACGCGACTCCCGCGGGATCATAGTTCGTAAACCAGCCGACGTGATCGAAAATCCAAAGCAAAAAGAACTGTGAAGCCAATGTTGCAACGGCCAGATAAAATCCCTTGATTCGAAGCGATGGAATTCCAAAGATCACACCAACAGC
>CAZYSR010000476.1:0-5238 GCA_964649525.1 uncultured Gammaproteobacteria bacterium | reverse complement strand
GTGTGAGAATACCAGAGAATTTTAGGTGTTTTGACGGTAGCTGGTAGTCAAATCAAGCTTTGAAGGGCGAGGAAAGCGACAGCGATTCATCGGAACCGATGAAAGCAGGTTAATCTGTGAGCCCTTTTTTAGTGACATTGCATCAGTAGGATGTGGATGCGACCAGCGATTGAATTGAAGCAAGGCTGAAGAAGGCTGTTATACCCAGTAGCTCAATCCAGTCATTACTTTCGACATCACGCGCATGGCTCCCTTGACAGGCTTTGGCAGTGGAATAGCACCCGCCTGCTCTGCGGTCTTTGCATGTGCCAGTTCATCATCTCGCATTTGAGAGAGGATGCTTCGGCTGCTGCCATCTTGAACGGGTAGTCGATTCAAATGCCGGTCCAGGTGTTCGACAACCTGATATTCGGTTTCTGCCAGAAAAGCCGCACTGACTCGATCACCCAAAAGACCTGCAAATGCGCCGATCGCATAAGCACCTGTGTAAAAGAAAGGATTCAGTCGGCTGGTTTTTCCGTCCATTTCCTTGATTCGATCCGCACACCAGGAAAGGTGATCATTTTCCTCTTTGGCAGCCTGTTGAAACGTGTTTCGCAATTCGGTAGATCGTGCAGTTAATGACTGGCCCTGATACAGTGCCTGGGCACAGACTTCGCCAGTGTGATTAACCCGCATCAGCCGAACCGACTCTTTTTGTTCGGTGGGATTTAAACTTCCTGTTCTCATGTCGGCCGCGGGTGAGGGGCGAGACGCCTGCGGTTTTGTGCCAAGCGTTTGCAGCATGCTGTCAGCATGTCCGATTAAGCGATCAGTCAGTGTATATCTTCGTTGCATGTCTCCAATTCATCAGTTGGTGGAGCAGATTGGAATGATACCTCATGGGTATAATTAATTTTCCCATGGTACCCATGTATATCAATCACTAATGGCTGCTGCAACAGAACTAAACGATTCTACAGAGCAACTCGCGGCTGAACTGGTCTCTATTGTTGGCGCAGATTCAGTTTTGACTGAAACTGAAGCACTCAGACCATTTGAGTGCGATGGATTGACTGCTTACCGTAAACTTCCGCTCATGGTTGTACTGCCATCCAGCATATCGCAGGTTCAGGATGTGATGAAAGCCTGCTCGCGTCGAAAGGTTCCAGTCGTAACCCGAGGCGCTGGCACAGGGTTATCGGGCGGTGCACTGCCTCTGCCAAATGGTGTTCTGCTCAGCCTGACGCGAATGAACAACATCTTGGAAGTTGATGCCGCCGCCAGAACTGCAAGGGTTGAGCCCGGGGTTACCAACCTCTCAATTTCCGAAGCGGTACGCCACTTGGGGCTTTACTATGCGCCTGATCCCTCATCTCAGATCGCCTGTTCAATTGGTGGTAATGTTGCTGAAAATTCCGGCGGTGTTCACTGCCTGAAGTACGGCTTGACTGTCCACAACATTCTGCAGTTGAAAGTGGTGACTGTCGATGGGCAATTGATGACTGTCGGCAGCGAAGGCTTGGATTCACCCGGTTTGGATTTGCTCGCACTGATGACAGGGTCCGAAGGCATGCTCGGTGTGGTCGTTGAAGTACTGGTCAAACTGTTACCCATCCCACCGGTGGCCCAGGTTGTAATGGCCGCGTTTGACGAGGTGGAGAATGCAGGAGATGCAGTTGCGACCGTCATTGGTGCTGGAATTTTGCCGGCTGGACTTGAAATGATGGACAACTATGCAATCTCCGCAGTTGAAGACTTTGTACATGCAGGCTATCCGGTCGATGCTGCAGCTATTCTGCTTTGTGAGTTGGACGGGACGGCTGAAGAAGTGGCAGGTCAAATTGGTAAAGTCGAAGAAATTTTCCGCACAGAGGGTGCGACAGGCACTTGGGTAGCCGAGGATGCAGAGACTCGCGATCGATTCTGGTCAGGTCGTAAGGCCGCGTTTCCAGCTGTTGGACGAATTTCTCCTGACTATTACTGCATAGATGGAACCATACCGCGACGCGAACTTGGTCAAGTGCTGGTTAGAACAGCTGAACTTTCAAAGGAATTTGGACTGCGCGTGGCAAATGTATTTCACGCAGGGGACGGAAATCTTCACCCTCTCATTCTGTATGATGCAAACAACGAGGGTGAGCTTGAAAAAACTGAAGAATTAGGCAATCGAATTCTCGAACTTTGTGTTGAAGTTGGCGGCACCGTTACGGGTGAACACGGCGTAGGTGTTGAAAAGCTGCGACCGATGTGTCTGCAGTTTGAAGATGCTGTGCTTGAGCAATTTCATCAGGTCAAGGCGGCGTTAGACCCCGATACGCTTCTAAATCCTGGCAAGGCAGTACCCACATTGGCACGCTGTGCGGAATTCGGCGCTATGCATGTTCACAAGGGCAATCTGCCACATAGCAATCTTGAGAGATTTTGAAGTGGCAGGAACCGATGTTTCTGGCGAGTTGATCGAAGCGGTTAAATCTGCTTACCAAAACTCAGAGAAAATTCGGATTCGAGGTGGTGGGACGAAGTTTTTCTATGGTAATCCAGTCCTTGGAACAACGCTTGATGTCGGTGAGCACACCGGGGTTACCTCATATGAACCGTCAGAGTTGGTAATCACAGCAAGAGCCGGGACACGCTTATCCGAGATCGAAAAAGTTTTGGCAGAGGCGCGGCAGATTCTTGCGTTTGAGCCACCATGGTTTGGAGAAGATGCTACATTGGGCGGAACAATCGCTTGTGGATTTTCCGGTCCCAGGCGACCATTTGCAGGTTCTGCCCGAGACTTTGTTTTGGGTATCAACTGCATTAACGGCAAGGGAGAATACCTTTCTTTTGGCGGACAGGTGATTAAAAACGTTGCAGGCTACGATGTATCTCGCCTGATGGTCGGTGCGCTCGGTGCTCTAGGTGTCATCTGTGAGGCTTCGTTGAAAGTATTGCCCCAGCCGGAGGTAGAGGTGACACGGGTGCTTGAACTCGATAAACGTACGGCACATGCCGAAATGGTGCGCCTGATGGGACTGCCGTTGCCAATTTCGGGTCTAAGTCACTGCACAGGTTTACTTAGGATCCGACTTTCGGGCACGGAAAACGGAGTTCGCGCAGCTACCTCTGAATTGGGTGGTGAAACGGATCAGGACGGTGCGGAATACTGGCAACAGTTGAAGGAGCATCAGCTCAATTTCTTTAACCGTAATCAATCGCTCTGGAGAGTGTCGGTTAGTGCGACCGCCCCTTCTTTGGAATTGGGTGGTGAGTGTTTGTTGGATTGGGGTGGTGCACTGCGCTGGATTTACAATGACAGTAGCCCAGAATCGATGTTTGATGCTGCGCGAAGAGTTGGTGGTCACGCCTCAATGTTTAGACCAGATTCAGATTGGCCGGCCGATCGTTTCGCCCCGATCGAAGAACCCGCAATGGGTGTTCACACAAGATTGAAATCAGCCTTTGATCCGAGGGGAATTTTGAACCCCGGAATTCTGTATGCGAACTGCTAAACCCGAACAGCTTCGACTGATTCTATGCAAACGCACCTGACAGATGCCATATTGAATACCCCACAGGGGCAGGAAGCAGAAGCGATTCTTCGCAAATGCGTGCACTGTGGATTCTGCACAGCAACTTGTCCGACTTATCTGTTATTGGGTAATGAGCTTGACAGCCCGCGCGGTCGAATTTACCTGATGAAGCAGGTTCTGGAGGGAGAACAGGCCACTGAGCGAACGCAGCTTCACCTGGATCGTTGTCTGACCTGTCGGGCATGTGAAACAACCTGTCCTTCAGGTGTAGAGTATGGGAAACTGCTGGATATCGGACGCGAGTTGGTTGATCGCGAGGTCAGTCGTAAGTATTTTGACCGAACGATGAGGGCCATACTTCAACTGATCGTGCCCAATACCGTTCTGCTGAAGGTGATAATGTATTTTGGGTGGTTAATCCGCCCCATACTGCCGGCAAATCTGCGAACGAAAATTCCTTCCAAAGAGCTGGTCGGACGATGGCCTGCAACAACTCACTTACGCAGAATGATCATTCACCAAGGCTGTGTACAGCGAGTGACTAAACCGGATATTAATGCAGCCGCAGCGCGTTATCTGGATGCGAACTCGATCAGTGCCATTCGAACGAACGATGCCTGCTGTGGTGCCTTGGGACTTCACTTGGGAAATCGAAAGTTTTTTGAGCGATATGCTCGGAAAAATATTGATGCCTGGTGGCCACAAATTGAATCGGGTGTTGAAGCGATTGTTTCAACTGCGAGTGGTTGTGGTGTAACGATCAAAGATTACGGCGATCTACTGAAACGTGATCCAGATTATGCTGAAAAGGCGAGGCGCGTATCCGAGCTGACTGTGGATATTTCGGAGGTCGCGGTTGAAGCGGTTGTACCTTCCGAAAGGAAACGGTTTGGAAAAGTCGCATTCCAGTCTCCCTGCACCCTGCAGCATGGACAGAAAAACGTCAATACAGTTGAAAATATTCTGAATCAGCATGGGGTGGATACAACGCATGTTGCAAATAGTCATCTTTGCTGCGGTTCGGCTGGTGTCTACTCTTTGATGCAGCGGGAAATCTCACAACAACTATTGAACAACAAACTCACTGCGCTAAAGAATGGGCAGCCAGAGTGCATAGTCACCGCTAACATTGGTTGCCTGATGCATTTGGAATCTAAGTCAGAAATACCCGTAAAGCACTGGGTGCAGGTCGTTGCACCGGACTAATGAACAACGTAACACCAAAGACTTCAGCGCCTTTCGGATGAGGTAGTCATGAAATTCAATCAAATCAAATGGACAGACACGTTTTTGGACGATTTTGAATCCGGCCGCAAGTTTTACTCTGAAATTTTCGGTTGGCAGTACGTCGATCAGCACGACAATGGACAATTGGTTTATTCACTCGCCTGCCTGAACACAACCGACAAATCTATGAACTGGGCACCGGTTGCGGGAGTAGGTCCCTGCAATTTCCCAAAACCTGAAGGCGGTCCCTGGAATTGGGGTGTGTACATTCTGGTACCTAATGTTGAAGAAGCGATTAAAAAAGTGACCGTTGCCGGAGGAAGCATTTGCAGGGAGCCGATGGATGTTATGACTGCTGGACGTATGGGTGTTTGTAAGGACTCGAACGGTGCAGTGATTCATTTGTGGCAGCCTCTGGAGCATGGCGGTTCAGAAGTTGGGAAAGTTCCCGGTGCAGTCTGCTGGGTTGAATTGGCAAGCAGAGATGTGCAAAAGGCAATTGATTTTTATGGCG
>CAZYSR010000475.1:0-3658 GCA_964649525.1 uncultured Gammaproteobacteria bacterium | reverse complement strand
TCCTCACCCCCGATAACAATCCCCCACGGAACAATGTTACGACTGGCATCCGGTAGATTAAAGTTCCTGTATCCCAGATAATGCCCGACACCATTGATCACACCAGCAGCCCAAAAGGGAATCCACACCATTTGAACAACCCAAATTAACATCCCAGCGACAAGCCCAAAAGCAAAAATGTTAATCAGGAGCATCAAAATCAAGCCTGTATTGGGGTACTTTGCATAGACCTGTCGTTCCAGCCAATCATCCGGTGTGCCGACACCATACTGATCCAAAATTCCCGGTAGCCGTGCTGCACGGCGATACAAAATCAAACCTCCCCATAGTACGCGGTTAATTCCTACCTTCTGTGGACTGTGCGGGTCGTCGTCACTTTCGACCGTAGCATGATGTTTACGATGGACCGCAACCCACTCTTTAGTGATGATTCCAGTCGTAAGCCAGAGCCAAAAGCGAAAGAAGTGGCTCAGTGCGGGTTGTAGCTGTAATGCTCCATGAGCTTGATGCCGATGGAGAAAAATAGTAACTGATACAATCGTAATATGGGTAAGCGTCAGGGTGACGAGGACATAGCCCCACCACGGTAGTTGAAACAGGAAAAATTCCAGCACGCAGATTGCCTCAGTTTGTTGGTCTACCGTTCCCGGTAAACAATGCGACCCCTAGTCAGGTCGTATGGAGTCAATTGAACCACAACTCGATCACCGCGCAGAATGCGGATGTAGTTTTTGCGTATCTTGCCGGAAATATGGGCAGTTACGATGTGATCGTTATCCAATTTGACTCTAAAATTAGTGTTTGGTAGTGTTTCAAGTACAGTACCGTTCATTTCTATTTGATCTTCTTTAGCCACAATATTCGAGATATCCCTCCGAGTTTGTCAAAGTAATATTAAGTATATGCCAAATGTAACTGCTTTCCTTAACCTGTAAATTTCCCGATTTGGCAATTGACGGGATGTAAAAATGCTCTGGATAAAAACATTTCACATCGTTTTCGTGGTTACCTGGTTCGCGGGTCTTTTTTATCTTCCGCGACTTTTCGTCTATCACGCGCTGACTGAAGATGAAATCAGCAATCAGCGATTCAAAGTCATGGAGCGAAAACTTTACTTTGGAATTGCAACACCGAGTGCCGTATTGGCGCTCGGTACAGGGTTGTGGTTGTGGTTGGGCTACGGATTCGGTGGGATGTGGCTGATGTACAAACTACTGCTGGTACTGATTCTCATCACTTACCATTTGTGGTGCTGGCGATACCTTGCAATGTTCAGAACCGACCGCAATGTTCGCTCGCATGTATTTTTTCGACTGTTTAATGAACTGCCAGTCGTACTTCTAATCGTTATTGTAGCGCTGGTTGTACTAAAGCCATTTTAGTGCTTGAACGTCACTCTTGAATTACGCAGACTCACACTTGGCGGCTCCCAGTATGGGACCGGTGATGCGTTTTTGAAACGCGTTGTACTGCTGAATGATGATTGCGCAGCTCTGATTGTCTGAAAGCGGTTCAACTTCTGATTCAATCACAAGGGGTTCACCCTGCCACTGACCAATTGACCGAAAGTCGCGAACAACATTGGAATTCGTCAGTGTTTTACCCATGTTTTCGCCGGATGGAATCTCAGTGACATGGTACCTATCAAAGGTGACCAGCCAGACATCAGCACCTCCCGAGTGATCACCGTCCACCTTTATGGTCAACTGACCATCTTCAGACACCTTAGCTGATGCTTGCAGTTGAAGTTCAGATTCTTTGCTCATCAAATTCTGTGCCTGCAAAGACCTGCTGCCAACAAATGCGAAGGAACCATTAACGACAATTTGTGGTGTGTACACACCTGTGCGACCAGCTAATCGCATTCTGTTGTAATTTCGCTGTCTTTGACTATATTCGGGCGAAGAGAACGGATCCTTCCATTGTCCGGCAGAACCGTAAACCAAGGTGTCCCAGTAATCGACATGAAATTCCAGTGCCAGCACTTCTTCGTTCTCTTTCACAATTCGGGTGAGTAGAGACTCGGCAGGTGGGCAGGAGTAACAGCTTTGTGAAGTGAACAATTCAAAAACATGTTTGGTTTTGGAATCCGCACTGGATGTCGGTAGGTAAGCAAACACGATCAGGACCGCTGTAAAAACTCCAAAGATACCAGTTCTGAAAGACATAATGACCATCCCCTTGCTTAAATTTGATAGCTGATTAGACAGGTAAAAGAGCATTTTGTTTGGAAGGTGCTGTGAAGATCAGGTAATTTCCACAAAGCAGGCACTTCCATTCATAGCATTTTCCCTTTCAATTAGTCGGACATGAACTTTCAATTTGTCGACATATGTTCAACATCGTTCTGGTTGCACCTGAAATTCCCCCAAACACTGGAAATATCATACGCCTTTGCGCGAACACTGGCTCCAGATTACACCTGATCGAACCGCTCGGCTTTGACATGAGCGATGCCCGCCTGAAACGAGCTGGGTTAGATTATCGGGAAGGCGTCCAAATTGAGACTTATTCGACCTTTGAAGACCTGACTCGATCTTTTCCGCAAAGTCGTAAATTGATTTTCTCGCGACGCTACAGCAGGTTCTACACTTCTGTGAGATATTTGCCCGACGACCTTTTGATTTTTGGCTCAGAAACAGCGGGCTTACCGGAACACATTCACCAAATTGTCGACGATGAACATAAATTGACGTTGCCCATGCTACCTGACAATCGAAGCCTCAACCTGTCCAACTCCGTTTCGATCGTCATTTATGAGGCATGGCGCCAGCACGGTTTTCAGGGATCTGTGTGCTAGGTAACTGACCGCATTGAATTGGTGCGGCCACTACAAAAAGCACACCCGAAATTCTTACCAAACGCCATTATTCGGCATTAATTGCCAAGGCTCTTTTGGCGGTAGTGCTTTGCCTTTTTGCAGAAGTTCAACAGAGATACCATCCGGCGATCTGACGAAAGCCATGCGACCGTCACGAGGTGGGCGATTAATTGTGACACCTCCTTTTTCCAAGCGCTCGCAGGTTTCATAAATGTCGTCCACCTCATAAGCGAGGTGTCCGAAATTTCGTCCGCCGGAGTACTCCTCGGGGTCCCAGTTGTAGGTCAATTCAATTTGCGCATCCTCATCGCCTGCCGCAGCCAGAAATATCAGGGTAAACCGTCCCTGTTCATTGTGCGAGCGACGCAACTCCGTAAGTCCCAGATTGTCGACATAGAACTTGAGGGACTCATCGATGTCAGACACCCTGACCATCGTATGTAGATATTTCATACTTCAGTACTTCAATACGTTTGAAATTGATTCGCCAATTCGCTACAGCCCTCGCGCTGCACTGAGCGCCCCAAACACTTGCTCAAATATAATTTAGAGAACAAAAAATTAATTTTTTGACCGGCGACCAGATCAGGATTCGACCGGCAAATTTTCTTTGGTCCAGGCTGCCATTCCGCCGTGAAGTGTACGAATATTCGTAAACCCGTTCTTCTTGAGAATACTGGCCGCTTTAGCGCTCCTGTTGCCGACTCTGCAGCAAACTACAATCGGTCGAGACTTAAACTTGTTGATTGTCTGGATGTCAGAATCAAGACGACTGATTGGAATATTGCGCGCCTTGGCAATATGACTGCCAGCAAATTCTTTCGCATCGGATACATC
>CAZYSR010000474.1:0-7635 GCA_964649525.1 uncultured Gammaproteobacteria bacterium | reverse complement strand
AAACGTTCCAACCATGGGCGAAAGAACCGAAATGATGTGCTCATCATCAACTTCATCATCGTCCACATGAATATCACTCACTGACTGAGTTTCTGGCATCGGAACATGAACAACCTGCTGTTGGGGTGAACCCGGCTGTGGTGATGTCGCCCGCGAAAGCCGGATAGACTCCTCACCCTCGTGAATCTCAATCTCGGTTAGATTGGTATGATTGAATATCTCAATGAGCTTTCTAATTTTTCGAAGATCCATTTCAATCAACCATTGGATTGATTTGCCAGATGCGAAATAGCAGCCTGCACACCAAACTCGTAGCCTTGGGCACCTAGACCGCAGATGACCCCGACTGCAATGTCTGATAGAAATGAATGATGACGAAACTCTTCTCTACTAAAGACATTCGACAGGTGGACTTCGATAAAAGGAACTTCAGCAGCAATCATGGCATCCCGTAGTGCCACACTGGTGTGTGTGAATGCAGCAGGATTGATTACGATAAAGTCGGTACCGTCTGTTGCTGCTGACTGTATGAAGTCAACCAATTCATGCTCTGCATTACTCTGTCTGGAAATTAATTCATGCCCTGCCTGTGACGCAACGTCAGAGATGCGCTGATTGATCTCGCCCAGTGTGAGCCCACCGTAAAGGTGCGGTTCTCTTGTACCGAGTAAGTTGAGATTGGGTCCGTGCAGAACAAGAATTCGAGACATAACTGTATACAGAATTTGTCGATAAGAATATTTTAAACGAAGTTGGATGCTTTTCTTATATTTTTAAATGCAATAAATAACATTTTGGTTATTTATGAAAGTCAGTCAAGGAACCTTCTCCACTGCAATTTTATTCAATCAGATATTCCAAATCCCGCTCATCTAACGGACCAGCCTTGGTGAAGAATCGCTTCCCGGACCTGTCAAAGGCAACTGAGTACGGCAGTACAGAATCTGTATTCTGGTAATCGACCAGCAATTCATTTACAAATGTCTGGTTAAACAGTAGTGAAGGAAAACTGATCTCGTGTTTCTCCAGAAATAACTTAGCAGGTCCTTCCTGATCAATTACGATTCCAACAATCTGAATGGAATTGTGTTCCGAGTTGAATCGGTCCAGAAGTGGCATTTCTTCGACGCAGGGTGGGCACCAGCTACCCCAGAAATTGAGCAGTACCACTTTATTTGCCCAGTCGTCAACCTTTACCGGACCGGAGTTTAAAACTTTCCAATGTTCTTCAAATTTTCGTAATTGATCAATGGACTGTCCGGGTTTGGCAGGTTCTATTATCCAACTGCGCCAAGTGAGTCCGGCCGCAAGCGACGTCAGGGCGACGCAAAAGACTACAGCAACGACGATGATTCGCCGTCTGGAAGAACCTGCACTGGTGTGACCAGACAAAGCTGTAGTACCGGGTAAAAACGGTTACTGTTTAGTCTGGAATCAGACTATTGTCTCGACGACCGAGCTGTATGTGGCGATTTGCGGTAATGGTTGAAAAACATCTCGATTACCGAGCAGTCCACCAATCAGGCAGAGAATGCCCCAAATCAGCAATACAACACCTATACCTTTCCAAAAATAGCGCCAGCCACCAGCGTCCGCCGGCAACTCTTGAGATGCGCCGAGATAGACTCCAGTAACAATGAATAGTGCACCCCAAAGCAACAGAACCGGTACATCCGGCAGGTTGCCTAGCAAATAAATGGCAACGGCCAGCAGCAATACGCCAAATCCCTGTTTTAGACGATCCATCCATGGACCAGCTTTTGGTAGTGCGATACTAGCACCAAACCCAATGGCAATGAGAATTGCACCCATTCCAAAAGCCATGGAAGTCATCATGGCCGCACCCAGATACGGATCGGCTCTAGCAATTGCAATACCCAGTGCCGAAATCAAAAGTGGTGAGACACAAGCACTGACAACCAGAGCTGACAAGACTCCCAAAACGAATACTGCACCAACTTTACCACCGCCAATTTTCATGCTGCTTTCCTGGATTCGTGATTCCAGTGCTGCGGGCATTGTGATCTCGTAGAGACCAAACAGCGACAGTGACATAAGAACAAATACTGCACTCATAATACCGATGGCCCATGCATTCTGAAAGTAAGCATTTAGCTGATCACCGGTTGCACCAGCAACAGCTCCGATGAATGCATAAGCAACGACCGTTCCGAATACGTAAATGATCGACAGTGTACCACCGCGCATTCGGCTCTCCCCGCCTTGTCCGATCACGATGGAAGACAGAATTGGAATCAGCGGTAAAACGCAGGGAGTAAAAGTCAGAAGCAGTCCTGTACCGAAAGCTGAGATGATCAACCACCAAAAGCTGAGGTCTTGCAAACTTGAGGATTCGCCAGAGATCTCGGATTGAACTGTCCCGGTAGACGCGCTGGCACTGTCGATCAAGCTTGGAAGACTAATGTTGAAAGTCTTGCTGACCGGTGGATAGCAAATCAGATCTTTGGCACAACCTTGGTAGAACGTGGTCAACATCAATTCAGAAGCTTCAGGCGTGGCGCGAATAAACGGCAATTCGATCTGAAAGTCCCTGGGGTAAATGACAACATCACCAAAATATTCATCCGTGAAGGCTTCGCCGGGTGGAAATTTTGGCTCCTGTGGCTGAACGTCTCCAGTGGTTTCGAAGTTCAGTTTGTCTTGGTAAAGATAGTAGCCTTCAGCAACCTGGACAGATACCAGGAGGCTGGATTCGCCAAATGGGGTAACGTCTAACTGAAATGCTTGATCAACTTCAAGCAGGTTATCCGCAGTCACGCTCGGCAAATCTGATAGCAAATCTGACAGCGAACTGATTCCACCAGCAGACTCAGCAGGTTCGGTTGCGGAAAGTTCCTGTGCCTGCGCTGTCGATATCAACGCCAACGGATTTGAGGCTTCGTATTTTGTGGGTGGGTAGCAGACACCAATGGGTTCATTACACCCCTGCCCCCAAACTGTCAGAGAAACGCCGGTGACTGCTGCTTCAGCAATCAGGGGAATTTGAACTTCAGCATAATCAGTGTAGATTACAACCTCACCAAAGAATGGATCGTCTTTCACAATGCCGGGCGATGTGATTAACTCACCTATCTCGACACCTTCAGTTTGAGACTCGACCGCAAACTTGTCCTCATACATGTAATAGCCGTCGGCAATCTGCCATCGGCCGATCAGGGCATTGTCCGTCCACTCACTGGTGAATGCAAATGCCTCTTCAGGCGGCAGCAATTCTTCATCGCTCTGTGCAAACACAACGGCTGAACTGAACAATAGGAGCATCGCTGTCAGTGCGGCGGTAGTCAGTTCAGCAACAGAATGATTGAATCTTGCTTTCTGCATATCGAATAAATATTGAGTAAGACTTTTGGGATACCAACCGCTTTTGGATTGGTGGTTACGTATGATTGAGATTTTTACTGCAGGTTTCATTTTATTGAACACTTCACTCAATCAACAACAATATCGTTCCTTTTGACCTTGTTCAAACAGACAATTCGATGATTTTCGGGTTGCTATCTTATTTCTGAACAACAACAAAAGTTGCAAAATATAATGATAATGGTTATCATTAGCACCGTATTTGATAATAATTATCACTTACAGAACAAACGAAACACAAATTTTCAAGAGTACGGACATGAAAATTAATTTAGAGACCTTGATTACTCTCACTTTCGCCGGATTTCTATTGTCCGCAGGCGCTATATCGGTTAAAGCCAGTGATGAGGTGGTGAATGTCTATTCCGCAAGAAAGGAAGCCTTGATTCTTCCCATTCTTGAGCGATTCAAAGAAGATACCGGAATTGGATTTAACCTGGTAACCGGAAAAGCAGATGAACTTCTGAAACGCATTGAACTCGAAGGTGAGGCAACACCTGTAGATTTTTTTATTACCACGGATGCCGGTCGGTTGAATCGAGCAAAGGAAGCTGGCGTGCTACAAGCAATTCCAAGCGCTTCGATAGAACCAGCACCAGAACACCTCCGGGATGCAGACGGCATGTGGGTTGGACTTTCCATGCGTGCGAGACCCATTTTCTACGCTTTAGACCGCGTAAATCCGAACGATCTTAGCACCTACGAACAACTTGCTGATGAGAGTTGGCAAGGTCGTGTATGCATCCGTTCTTCTTCCAATATTTACAACCAGTCCCTTCTTGCTTCAATGATCGAATCAAACGGTCCTGATATGACCTTGGAATGGGCAACCGCATTTGTCAAAAACTTTGCCAGATCACCGTCTGGCGGAGATACGGATCAAATTAAAGCTGTTGCAGCTGGACTTTGTGATGTGGCAATCGCCAACACATACTACTACGGAAGGCTCGCTACCAGCGATAAAGATGCCGATAACGAAGTCGCTGCAAGAGTCGGTGTTTTTTGGCCAAATCAAGGTGAAGGCGACCGGGGTACCCATGTGAATGTCAGCGGTGGTGGTATCGTTAAGCATTCAAAGAATGCTGGTAATGCAGTCCGTTTGATTGAATATCTACTCACCACTGACTCACAAAACTGGTATGCCAATGTCAACCACGAATACCCAGTTGTTCCTAATGTACCCATCTCAAGTGTTCTTGACGGTATTGGCAGTTTCAGAGCAGACGAGGTCAACATGACAGTCCTTGGAAAGAACAATCGAAAAGCAGTCGAGTTGATGGACAAAGCTGGCTGGAAATGAAACGACGTCACAAAATTATTTCCATACAAGATTTCCTTCTCTTGCAAAATTGCAGACAGCTAAACAGGGTGTAATTACGTTTGACACACACGGTTTAGTTTATGCACCTCACTTCGGGACGCACCCCGAAGTGAGGTTACTTTTCTTCTCGAACCGAACAGTAGTCCTTTCAATTTCGAATTGCCTTTGCCCGACCGCTCAACCTTTCGGTTCAGGTATAGAGTCTTCAGAATTACTTGTGCTCCAATTTACTACTACTCAGCCACTCCTCAAACACTTGTTAGAATTCCGTTAAATGTCGATTTCTTCCCATCATGTAAACCTTATCCAGTTGATATAACTTGATGACAATCACAGCAAATACAGTCCATCATTTGAGCGTTGAAGCATTCACCGCTTCCTGAATATCTATTTATGACACCACTTCGTACCTGGAAATTCAGCGGGTTGGCGATAGCTGCCGCACTGGCCGCCCTCATCGTCATTTCACCCCTAATTACAATTGCAGCGTCGATATTCGAATCCGAAAGCAGTGAAATTCTGACTCACTTGTGGGACACCGTCCTTACAGAATATGTCATTAACTCTTTACTGCTGGTGGCCGGGGTCAGCGTGCTGACCCTGGTTTTTGGGGTTCCTGCAGCCTGGTTTACAAGTGTTTGCTCTTTTCCTGGACAACGTGTGTTTGTCTGGATGCTTCTGTTGCCGTTGGCGTTTCCAGCTTATATCATCGCATACACCTATACCGGCGTTCTGGACTATGCCGGTCCTGTCTATACATTCATGCGCGAAATTCTAGGCAAGTCTATTGCCGATCAGCTCTACTTCTCCATTCGAACTGTGTCCGGTGCGATATTCATGCTCGGGCTCGTGCTCTACCCTTATGTGTACCTTTTGACACGCGCAGCGTTCTTGGAGCAATCCGTCAGTTTCCTTGAGGTTGGTCGGACACTTGGCTATAGTACCACCCAAGGATTTTTCAGACTGGCCATTCCTCTGGCTCGCCCAGCAATCATCACTGGATTGTCTCTTGCATTAATGGAAACGCTGGCCGATTACGGGACCGTTGAATACTTCAGCATCAGCACATTCACCACCGGGATCTTTCGTGCCTTCTATGGGTTTGGCGATCTCACTGCAGCAGCACAGTTATCCACCATGCTGTTGCTGTTTGTCGCTTTGCTGATCTTCACCGAAAGATACTCGCGCCGACAGGCGAAATACCACGAAACAGCTGGTCGCAAAACGCATCAGACTCGCATCATACTGCGTGGTGCGAATGTAATTTGGGCATGGCTGTTCTGCCTGGTCCCGGTGCTGTTTGGCTTCATTATTCCTGCACTCATTCTCATCAAGTGGTCGATTTTTGACGCCGAATGGGATATACCCTCTTTCATCAGCCTAAGTTGGCACTCTTTTGAATTGGCAATTCTGGCAGCACTGATTGCCGTCGCACTTGCAATCTTGTTAAGTTATGCCAGACGCCAGAGTGAAGCTATAGCAGTTCACGGATTCATCAGTGTCGCTGGCTTGGGTTATGCCATTCCGGGCGCAATAATTGCGGTCGGTGTCATTGTTCCGCTAGCATGGATGGATCACCGTTTGATTGCGCTTTTCAAGAGTGTGTTTGAAGTTGACACTGGATTGATTCTATCAGGTTCGATTTTTGCACTACTGTTTGCGTATACAGTACGGTTTTTAGCTATCTCTTTGAATGCGGTTCAGACTGGACTTGACAAGATTAAACCCAGCATGGATCAAACCGCCCGCTGCCTGGGCTATAGAAAAATGGAAGTGCTTGGAAAAGTGCACATTCCATTGATGCGCGCTTCGCTTTTGACAGCGTTTCTGATCGTCTTTGTTGATGTTCTGAAGGAACTACCCGCCACACTGATATTGCGACCCTTTAACTTCAATACTCTTGCGGTTCGAGCCTATGAACTAGCCTCTGATGAAAGACTCTATGATGCAGCCCTTCCATCTATTCTGATTGTGCTCACTGGCATCATTCCCGTTATACTTTTGAATCGAACAATGACAACGAGACATAGTAGAAATGCCTGAAACCGTCCCTGCCGCCGCTGTCAGCCCAGAAACACAAATGCTTTCGCCTCTTTTGGACATACAAGGTGTTTCTTTCAAATACAAAGAAAAAACTGCTGTGTCTGGTGTCACATTTACACTTGACGATGGTGAAATTGGAGCCATTGTCGGCCCAAGTGGCTGTGGAAAGTCTACCTTGATGCGCGGCATTGCGGGGTTTGAGACACCAATTCATGGTAGTATTGCGATGAATGGTTCAATAATTTCGACACCCGACGGGGTTGTCGCACCGGAAAACCGCGGGGTCGGCATGGTGTTTCAGGATGTAACGCTCTTCCCTCACCTTAATGTTGCACAAAACATCAAGTTTGGAATTCGTAAGTGGCACCCGGACTCACAACTGCAGCGTACCAAAGAACTTCTCGACCTTTTCAACCTTTCAAATTTTGAAGATCGCCATCCCCACTCCTTATCAGGTGGCGAACAGCAGCGCATCGCGCTCGCACGCGCCATGGCACCGAGACCCAAGCTATTACTAATGGATGAAACATTCTCAAGCCTAGACACCGAGCACCGTCAACAACTCGTACCGAAAGTCCGAGAAGTCCTGAAATCGGAAAAAATCAGCGCCATTCTGGTAACTCACAACCAGAATGTAGGGTTCGCTCTTGCAGATCGCATTGGTGTGATGGAATCAGGTCAACTGCATCAGTGGGATACTCCATTTAACATCTACCACCAGCCGTGCGATCGATTCACCGCACGTTTTGTTGGTGAAGGTACACTGATTTCGGCAACTGTGCTAGGCGAGAGAAAATTGAGCACCGCCTTCGGTACACATTACTTCGAGAATGACGAACGGCTACAGGTCGGAGATGAAGTAGACATCATGCTACGTCCTGACGATATTC
>CAZYSR010000473.1:0-2286 GCA_964649525.1 uncultured Gammaproteobacteria bacterium | reverse complement strand
ATCCCAAACAGCAAGATTTGCGGTCATTCCCGATTTGATCTGACCTAGGTTGGAAAGCCCGAGTGCCTTGGCAGCCGATACGGTTGTTCCAGCCAAGGCTTCTTCCGGCGTCAATTCAAACAAAATGCACGCGAAGTTCATTGCCAACAGGATCGAGTTTAACGGTGAGGAACCTGGATTACAATCCGTTGCAACGGCGATTGTAACACCATGGTCACGCAGTATTTGAACGGGTGGTTTTTGGGATTGCCGTAGGGAGAAGAAAGCACCTGGTAACAGTACCGCGACGGTATCACTCATTTTAAGTGCCACGATATCGTCTTCGTTGGCATATTCCAAGTGATCTGCTGAAAGCGCATTGTACTTCGCAGCTAGACGAGCACCGCCACAATTCGAAAGTTGCTCAGCATGGATTTTGACCGGCAGGCCCAAAGACTCGGCACGTCTGAACAGGCGTTCAAGCTGGATCGCGGAAAACGCAATGTTTTCGCAAAATCCATCCACCGCATCCACCAAGCCTTCGTCTGCCGCTTTTTCAAGTGCCGGAATACAGACTTCATCCAGGTAACGCTCCGGATGATCGCGATAAGTAGTAGGTGCCAAATGCGCCCCCAGGAAGCTTGTCTTTACGGTGATTGGGCGCTCCTTACCAATTTGACGAGCCGCGCGTAGCATATTCAGTTCAGTCTGTATATCAAGCCCGTAGCCTGATTTAATTTCGATGACACAGATGCCTTCGGCAATCAACGCATCGATACGAGACAACGACTTCTCTACTAGTTGTGGCACCGAGAGTTTACGCGTTTCGTTAAGCGTGGTGTAAATGCCGCCACCTTGTGCAGTGATTTCCTCATAGGATGCACCGCCAAGTCGAAGTTCAAATTCCCTGGCGCGATTGCCGCCATAGACGATATGAGTATGACAATCAATCAACCCGGGCGTCACCAGCCGTCCAGAGAGGTCGCGTCGCGACCAGTTCGAATACTCATCCGGTAACTGCGCCTTGCGCCCGCACCACGCAATGGTCGCACTGTCAATCACGATGGCACCGTCTGTGACCATTCCATAAGGCATCCCGTTGGTTGACATCGTCGCGAGATTCAAGTTTTCGAGGACCTGCTGAGTCATCAGCGTCGTACCTTTCTCCAATTCATATGTCTATACATAATTATAATAATATTGTGCATATAGAACAGAGTCTCATTTAAGTCGCGATGCAGATCATATGGGCGAAAGCGGCGCTAACCCCTGAGGGCTGGCAATCGGATGTGCGTATAGCGGTGGATGGAACCGGCGCAATTGCGACGGTTGATGCCAATTCACCACCGGAAGGGATTCGGGTAGGATTCGCGATGCCGTCGCCTGGCAACTTACACAGTCACGGATTTCAGCGCGCACTGGCTGGTTTAACCGAAACCCGTAGCCAAAAAGGCACTGATTCATTCTGGACTTGGCGAAAACTGATGTATGAATTCATTGATCAGTTGATACCCGAGGAAATCGAGACAATAACGACGTATGCTCAGATCGAAATGCTGGAAAGCGGATTCGCATCGGTTGCTGAATTTCACTACGTACATCATCAATCGGACGGTCAACACTATGGTGAAATTGCCGAGTTATCTTCACGCATTGCTGCAGCCGCTGAATACAGTGGTATAGGATTGACTCTGCTTCCGGTTTTGTACCAGTATGGTGGCTGTCGAAGAAAGCCACCTTTACCACAACAGCGTCGGTTTATCAATACCATGGATGGGTTTCTCAAACTATTCGAGGAAGCATCCCTAGGACTGCAGAATTTGCCTCAGGACAGCCGGATTGGGATGGCGGTACATTCGCTGCGCGCTGTAGACCCGACCGATCTTGCCACCTTGCGCGACATTCGGCCAGAACTGCCATTGCATCTGCATGTGGCTGAGCAGATGATGGAAATTGAAGAGTTCGAAAGCTGTTATGGCGTGCGCCCGGTTGAGTGGCTCTGCCAACATTCCGAGCTGAACGATACCTGGTGCCTCGTACATGCTACGCATATGACAGAAACTGAAACACGTGAATTGGCACAAACTGGGGCAGTGGCAGGGCTTTGTCCAATTACCGAGGCCAACCTGGGCGATGGAATATTCAATGGCGTTGAATACGCCAATCGGAAAGGCCACTACGGTGTTGGCACTGACTCAAATGTCAGAATATCGTTATGTGAGGAACTGCGCGCGCTTGAATATTCCCAGCGACTGAAACATCATCAGCGCGCGTTGTTGTCGCAACCTGGTTATTCCTGTGGGCGGA
>CAZYSR010000472.1:0-2566 GCA_964649525.1 uncultured Gammaproteobacteria bacterium | reverse complement strand
ATCTGGGTGTGGAACTGGATAATTGGAATAAACGCTTCGAGAAAGATATCGTTCCTTTGTTGTAGTCACCTCCTACGAAACTTGCGCTTCGCGGGTGCCGGTCAAAGATCATCGGACCGTGTTAACTTTTGACCGGCTACGCGAATGCAGACTACAAAGCCAGAGCTGCCGGTGTTGAGTCTGTCTGACTGCTTAATTTGTGGTTGGGCTCAATCACCGGCAGTCGTCGTTACTGGTACAGTAATTTGAGATTATTTTCCAGACGATTGGAGTGTAATACACCAGTATGAAACTCAGTCGTGGGGCAATTCTTCTACTAGTGCCCGGTGTCGGCATACTGCTTGCCTTTCTGGTTCTGCCACTAGCCAACGTCGTCGAGGAGAGCTTTCGCCTGTTTGAACCTGGGCGCATCGGCGCCGCCAAAGATGCGCCTTATACGTTTTTCAACTATGCCGAGTTGATCAACGCAACGTATCTGTACTACTTTGTCGAAACCGCGCGTATCGGGTTCATCGCCTCAATCGTCGGTTTGATTCTTGGATTCCCCATTGCCTATGTAATTGCAAGACGGTTCACCCCCTTTTGGCGCAAAGTCGGCGTCGGATTCTTGATTGGCATCATGTTCCTCAGCACTTTGGTTCGGGTATATGCACTTCAGTTGACTTTCGGTCCGACTGGAATCGCAAAGTTTCTGACCGGTTTGCTCGGTGTGTCGATGAACGGCCGATTCTACACGGAACTAGTTGTAATTCTGGGACTGCTTCATTACTTGGTACCCATTGCTGCAATAACTTTGCTTGGAACCATTCAGAATGTCAACCCCAGACTGACTGAAGCAGCACAGGCGCTCGGTGCACCGCGCTGGATGGCTCACTTTACGATAACCATTCCGCTTAGTGTACCTGGCCTGCTGTCGGCCTTTCTGATCTCCTTTACACTTTGCTTATCGGCGTTTGTAGTACCGATGATTCTAGGCAAGGGTAAAGTTCTGTTTGTATCCAACCTGATTTACTCGCGCTTTAGCGAAATTGCGAACTACCCAAGCGGTTCAGCGATTTCAATCATCATGTTGATACTGTCGCTGTTGATTATTTATGGTGTTACCTATCTGGTAACGACTCGCTGGATCAAACACTAGACATCCGGTATGCTGCAACGCTACATTGATCATTTTGGAGCCTGGGCGGTAGTCGGCACCATACTGCTGACCGTCACGTTTCTGATCGCGCCAATCATTGTTTCGATCTTGATGTCATTTGATGCACGCAGCTACCTTGGGCGTTTTCCGCCAACTGAATTTTCATTCCACTGGTATGAAAGATTTTTCTCTGACACCTATTACCTGAACGGGCTGAAAACCAGTCTCATTATCGCCGTCATCGCAGCAACTGTTTCAACCTGCGCTGGCGTTTGTGCCGCAATTGTGCTTGACCGTTATGATTTTCCAGGCAAGCAGGCGCTGGAAACGATTTTTCTCTCGCCACTGGTGATCCCCGCCGTAGTGGTCGGATTTTCATTGCTGCTGTTTTTTGCACTAATCGGCGTTTTTCAAGGCTACCCCCGCTTGCTGGCCGGTCACATCATCATTACCTTTCCCTACGCGGTGAGAACAACACTCGCCGGATTGACAGGGATACGCAGGAACCTAACCGAAGCGGCCATGACACTGGGTGCCAACGAACGTCAGGCATTCTGGGATGTTACGTTTCCACTGGCACGCACAGGGATGGTAGCCGGTGCGGTATTTGCTTTCGCGTTCTCCATGGATGATGTTGCAGTCAGCCTGTTTTTAACTTCACCCCAGACATACACGCTTCCTGTTGCCATGGTCAGCATGATGCGCACCAACTTCGACCTGACCATCGCGGCGGCCTCTGTTATCCTGATGCTGTTCACTATTGGGCTGATTATCATTCTGGATGTGATTGTCGGGCTTGAACGTGTGATTGGCGGTGGCGTTTATCGCTCATAGGCCGATTCAATGTCAGTCGTTCAACTTAAAAACGTAACCAAACGATTCGGTCATTTCACCGCAGTCAGTGAGGCCACATTCAGCCTCAACAAGGGAGAAATTCTGTCACTTCTTGGACCTTCCGGTTGCGGCAAGACAACCACCCTCAGAATGATCGCCGGTTTTGAAGAACCAAGCGAAGGTGACGTGCTGATTGCCGACGTCAACATGCGCAACAAGCGGCCCTATGAACGAAATGTTGGTCTGCTGTTTCAGGACTACGCCCTCTTTCCGCATTTAAACGTTACACAAAATGTGGCCTATGGTCTCAAGCGACGCAACTATGACCGCAGCCAAATTGATCACCGTGTAGGTGAAATGCTGGATCTGGTCAAACTGGACGGCTTTGAGCAGCGACGTCCCTCTCAGCTTTCCGGTGGCCAACAGCAGCGCGTTGCACTGGCACGCGCGCTGGCAACCAACCCAGAGGTGGTACTGCTGGATGAACCGCTGTCTGCACTCGATGCCAAACTGCGCCAGGAACTTAGAATTGAGCTGAAACAGATTCTTTCGGCAGTTGGCGCTTCAACCATCATCGTTACACACGATCAGGAA
>CAZYSR010000471.1:0-1776 GCA_964649525.1 uncultured Gammaproteobacteria bacterium | reverse complement strand
GAGCGGATCCAGCCACTCTTCGAAAGGATGACGGTTATCTGCTCGACTGGCACCAAATCTTCAGACGAAAATGCTTTCGCAGTGTCGAATTCGTCAATGATTGGGGAGCGGCGGCCATCGCCAAATTGTTTTGCAGCGGCTTGAATTTCTTCGATCATCAGCGATCGCAAACGTCTAGGTGAATCTAGAATAACCTGCAGTTCGACCTGTTCTTTTGAAAGTTCGTCAAGTTCCTGGTTGATTTTTATCTCTTCAAGCTTGGCAAGCTGGCGAAGTCGAATGTCCAGTATCGCTTCAACCTGACGTTCTGACAGTGGGTAAGTCTCCATCAAAACTGATTTTGGGCTGTCTTGTTCTCGAATGATGTGAATCACATCGTCAATATTCACGTATACGAGGAGGAGTCCTGCAAGAATATGCAGGCGATCAGTCAAATATTCAAGACGGGTTTCAATGCGTTTGATGACGGTGTCTTTTCTGAACTCCAGCCATTCGGTCAGCAGGCGCTTAAGGTCATAGACTCGGGGTAAATTGTGTAGCCCAATGACGTTGAGGTTAACCCTGTAAGTTCGTTCCAAATTGGTTGTCGCGAAAAGGTGGCTCATGAGTGCACTGCAATCGACCCGCTTGCTCTTTAACTCAAAAACCAGCCGCGTCGGGTTTTCTTCATCACCCTCATCACGAAGGTCAACAATCAGCGGCAGTTTTTTGGCAATCATCTGCGCAGCGATCTGCTCCATGACTTTGGAACCGGACACCTGATAGGGTAAAGCTGTTACAACGATTGTGCTACCGATCTTTTGCCAGACCGCGCGCGCCCGAATGGTGCCGTTTCCGGTTGAATAGATGTTGTGCAGTTCTGATTTCGATGTAATGATTTCTGCTTCTGTCGGAAAGTCTGGTCCCTTGACGAATTCGCACAACTCTTCCAAGCTCATATTCGGTTTTCGAAGCAGTTCAACACAGGCTTCTGCAATTTCTATCAAATTGTGTGGAGGGATGTCTGTTGCCATGCCAACGGCCACGCCCGAAGATCCATTCAGCAGAATATTGGGTAGCTGAGCGGGTAATCGCTCTGGCTCCTGAAGTGTGCTGTCGAAATTAGGATTCCAGTTAACGGTGCCCCTTGAGATTTCGCTCAAGAGCATCTGCGCGTAGGATGTAAAGC
Organism: uncultured Gammaproteobacteria bacterium; assembly: GCA_964649525.1. Lineage (GTDB taxonomy): Bacteria > Pseudomonadota > Gammaproteobacteria > Arenicellales > JAJDZL01 > JAJDZL01. The sequence goes on along the minus strand of CAZYSR010000471.1, from coordinate 608 downwards.
GGCACTCCGTGTATCGCATGGCTGCAAAGGATTTAGGGTCATCGGGTGACCCCCAGTTTCCCTGACCATCAATGATGGGATAGCGATAGGAAAACGGCTGTGCCATGAGCACCATTGCTTCATAGGCGGCGCTGTCACCATGCGGATGGAATTTTCCGATGACATCACCGACAGTCCGCGCCGATTTTTTAAACTTTGCTGTCGCACTCAGACCCAGTTCTGACATCGCATAGATGATGCGACGCTGTACCGGTTTCAAACCATCGGAGATATGTGGTAGAGCACGGTCAAGAATGACATACATGGAATAGTCGAGGTATGCCTTCTCAGCAAACTCCTCAACTGAAATCCCTGGTGCCGTGAACAGTTCTAGTTGGGTCGGATCAGAAGCCATTGGCGTCAGAGCTGAGCCTTATTCCCTTTCCTGGACAGCCAGTCTTTGCGGTCTGCAGCCTGCTTTTTGGCCAATAGCATATTGAATATGCTTTCGGTTCCCGAGTGCGATTCAATGCTAAGTTGCAACAAACGCCGCGTGTCGGGATTCATGGTAGTTTCTTTCAGCTGGGATGGATTCATTTCCCCCAGTCCCTTAAAACGCTGTACTGTGA
>CAZYSR010000470.1:0-3396 GCA_964649525.1 uncultured Gammaproteobacteria bacterium | reverse complement strand
GGGCAATTATGACTTGAATGGCTGGCTCACCAAGCTGTTTGAAGTTGTCACTCCCAGAAAACCGGTCGTAATCATTTGCGAAGTTGGCAACCGATCGCACTTGATTAGCAACTTTCTCTCCGCCGGGGTGGGATTTGAACGGGTCTTTGATGCAACAGAAGGTATAAGCGCCTGGAATGCGCGTTCGATGCCAATTCGTCGCTGGCCTTAGTTCAATCTGCTTTATAGGCTAGTTCGCACCAAGTCCATCAATTCGCTGTATATCAGCATCGCTCAACTGAATGTGCACTGCATGGGCACTGCTAACTGCGCTGGAAATTCGACTGGCGCCTGGAATGGGCAGAATATTTTCACTTTTCTGCAATAGCCACGCCAATACGATCTGATAGACAGTGGTCTCGTACCTTTCAGCGAGTTCAGACAGTAAAGCTACATCGTGAAGTGCAGTGTGGCCACTGCCACCACCCATCGGACTATAGGCAATATAAGTAATTGCGTTTTCTTTACAATACTCAATAAACCCATTCGTAAAATCAACTCGAAAATTAATGTTGCAGCGATTCTGGACCGATGTGATCGTTGTAATGTCCTTGGCCTCATTGAGTTCTTCGTGACCGACATTGGACAAACCGATATTCAGCACCTTTCCCTCAGATTGAAGCCTTGCGAGTTCGCCGACTGAATCGGCGAAAGGCACAAGTGGGTCAGGGGCGTGTAGTTGATACAAGGTGATCACTTCAACGTCCAGGTCTTGCAGACTCTTCTCGCAGGCACTGCGTAGGTGTTGAGGAGAACCCCGGCGTTCCCAGCGTCCTTGTGGGCGTACCAACCCACCCTTGGTTGCGATCACAATGTCGTCGCGATCAATGGACTTGAGTGCTTGAGCAATCGTACGCTCATTCAAGCCGATGTCCTGATTATCTGTACAGTAAACGTTTGCTGTATCGATGAAATTCATGCCCGCATCAATCGCTGCATGAATTACATCAACCGCGTCCTGAAGAGGTAGGCTTCCGCGTATACCAAGTGGCATCGCGCCAAGCCCGATGGGAAAGACTTCAATGTCTGTATTACCGAGGGTTCGTCTCATAATTTCATAGCGTGTGGGAGACCTGATGCGCTTATGTTATTTGATTTGAAAGCTCGTTTCACAGGCAAATTGCATCAGAAGGATCTCCGTTGAATTCAGGTCAATAGGTTAACCGACGCATTGTTACCGAACACTATAATCCGTCTGACAACAAAGGCGAGTTACACTGAGATTTTAGAGATATGGCGACGATTTTCGCGAATGATTTCCAAGACATGCCTTACTGGTGGGAGGCGGCACCAAGGGAGCCGCTCACTCACTCTGATTTACCGCGCACGGTTGATGTTGCTGTCATCGGCTCAGGGTATACAGGTTTAAATGCCGCACTGCAAACTGCCCGAGGCGGCAGATCAACGCTGGTCTTGGAAAAGGATCTGACAGGCTACGGTTGTAGCAGTCGAAACGGAGGTCAGGCCGGAACCAGTTACAAGCCCAAGTTCGATCGTTTGGCCAAACGATTCGGAAAGCAGACCGCCCTGCTGATGGTGCAGGAAGGGCACCGAGCATTAGCCTATCTCAAGCTTCTGATTGCGGAGGAAAAACTTGACTGCGACTGGAATCCCTGTGGTCGCTTCCTTGGCGTGCACTCAAAAGGTGCTTTTGACAAGATGGCAAGGGAGTATGCAAAAACTCCGCAGGAAATTGCATTCGAATACCACATGGTGCCAAAGTCGGAGCAAAGGTCCGAGATCGGTTCTGACTTGTTTCAAGGTGGATGCGTGCTGCCGGCGCACGGCAGCATTCATCCAGGTAAATATCATCTGGAACTGCTTAAACGAGTGATTGACGCCGGCGCAATGGTGGCAGATCTCTGTCCTGTCAATTCAATTGAACGAAAATCCGGCTCGTTTCGCCTGCAGACAGACCGAGGTACGGTCGATGCAACTGACGTTGTGCTAGCTACGAATGGCTACACGGATCAACAATTTGCCTGGCACGATCAGCGTATTTTGCCGATTGGTAGTTTCCAAATTGCAACTGAGGTTTTACCGGACGATCTGATCGCTACTCTGATTCCAAATGCGCGAGTCATTTCAGATACGCGGCTCATTGGAAATTACTTCCGTCTTTCGCCAGACTACAAGAGATTGCTGTTCGGCGGGCGGGTTACATTTACTGAGGCTACTTCCACAGCTGGCAGCGAGACCCTATACAAGCAGATGGTTACCGTTTATCCACAACTCGCTAACGTTGAAGTAGCATATGCCTGGGTTGGCTACGTCGCCTATACGACGGACATCAGCCCACATCTTGGTGTCCAGGATAATCTTTACTATGCAATGGGGTATTGCGGTTCTGGAATTACCCTGTCCAGTTATTTCGGCATGAAAGTCGGTCAGAAGGTGCTTGGGAGCACTGAGGGCAATACTGCTTTAGATGGTTTGCCATTTAAAGCATGGCCAAAAATCATAAAGTTTCCTGGCGTTCTATCAAGTGTCACTCGGCTGGCGCGTGTTGCTGAAAGCATGGGGTTCTGATTACTGCCGTTCAGAAGGCCCAACCGTTCGATAGACAGAATCAGTATTTGAGCTTAGAGTCGAAAGTTTCCGCCACTTTCTCTATGCCGTGCTTCTTGATTTCGGAGTTTAGGATGGCTCGATAATTGATTGCGAAGCTGATCTCCTGAACAATCACATCGTAGGCTTGCCACTGTCCATTATTGCGACCCATTCGAAAATCAATGTTGACTGTTTGCCCATCACTGGTCTCGATTAAAACGGAAACTAACGCTCGGTCTTCATTACGCCCGGGCTTTGCATCCATAACCTTGATATGTTCTTGATACGAAACGAGCGTTTGATGGTGCTCAGCAATTGCCTTTGTGAGTGTTCTGAATAAAAATCCCTTCAAAATGCTGGTGAATCGAGCCCGTTGCTCGTCAGATGCCGTTTTCCAGTGCTTGGCAAGTATTAGTTTGGTAAACTTTTCGAAATCAAGTACTGGTGTCAAATGTCGCTCCACACTTTGCTCGACGCTAGCCAGCAATGCTTCATCGTTATCATAATCAGTAGAAACATCACTGTAGAGATGGTTGATCGTAGCAAGAACAACGTTATGTGCACCTGAAATATCGGCCCGCAACGAATTAAAGCATCCGAAAATTAATATCAAACAAATTGGTGTAATCAATAACCTTGTGACTTTCATCAACACAATCTCGATTTGTGCACTAGCAGATTGCCCTATTATGACTGAACACCACCGTAATACGCCAAAGGAATAAGAAGTTATGTATCAAAAGTACCTGGAATTTCTAGATCTTGTTTTCGAAATGCAGGCATCGAATGATGGAATTGGTTACGAGG
>CAZYSR010000469.1:0-2527 GCA_964649525.1 uncultured Gammaproteobacteria bacterium | reverse complement strand
GCGAAGGAAGAGGCAGCCGCGCTTTGGCAAAAGCACTCGAAAGTTCAGAAATCAAAGTCAATTCTCTGCAATCGGAACTTGAGGGTTTGCAAAAAACTCGGAACAAAGTGTTTCAGGCTCCTCCCATCGACTGGGTTGAGGAAAAGCTTACTGAATTGAGCAATCCGCTGAAGCACTGCGTCAAGTCCTTGGTCCAATTAGAATGGAAGCGACCTATCCAGAAACCGGTAGGCCGTACTACACAGCACACACATCAATTGATACGCTCGCCATAGTCGACAAACCGGCCTATTCAGATTCTTCTCAAAAAAGTTCGGATACGTTGCGATGGTGGGCCCGGAAGGACTCGAACCTTCGACCAATGGATTATGAGTCCACTGCTCTGACCGACTGAGCTACAGGCCCAAAACCGAAACTACTATGTTCAAAAGATCACTATCAGCCCAAAATTCTCTTTCGAATCAACACCACTTATTTAATTGATAATACAGAACAATATTACTATTGAGTTCTGCAACTCAATTGGCTGATAGAACGTTTTGTCAATGGAATGATCTGTTGAGAATCGCGTATTCTAATGAATTTTCCGACCTTCCTGAACGTTTTTCTTCAACATATCCTGCTCTCGCAAGCGTTGAAGAAAGTCTTGTAATTCTTCATCATCTAATGTGTGATCAGATTGCGATATTTTCAATTTGTTCTCTTGTTTGACTATCCGCTCTTGAAGCTTCATTACGATCCCTTTAAACTTCTGCTCAAGTTCTGATTCACTGAAATCATCTCTGGAAATGGCAAATAGTTTGATCTGTGTGAAGTAGTCTGTGCCTCGAAACTTTTCAACCAAAGAAGCAGTATTCAGTTCTGGATTTTTCTGTACAGTTTTGAGTACTGCTACCAACAGTCTAATGTTCGAATCACGTAATTTTTCTACCCCCTCAAGCTCCGTCACATATTTAACAAATTGAGGGTACTGAATGAGTAAGGAAATAAATTCTCCTGTCAATGAGAAATCTCTACTCGCGTCCGGTTTAGATCTTGATGCACTGTGCTGAGAGGTAGGTGTTTCAAGCACACTTTTGATTGCTGATTCTGACAAGCCAGTGCGCGTGGCTAGATCGGACAGCATCATCTGACGCAACATTCCCGGTCTCAGCCCCGAGATAACTTTCCCAAATTCTGCCGCAAACCTCGCTCGACCATCTGTACGACTGATGTCAGATCGCTCAAGCAACTTTCGAAAGATAAACTCCGCAATAGGCTCACCTTTTGACATCCGTTCTCTATACGCCTCGCCGCCTTCCCTTCTGACCATTGAATCGGGATCTTCTCCCTCCGGCAAGAATACAAAGCTCACCAGATTTCCATCTTCCATTACTGGCAGAGTCGATTCAACTGCGCGCCAGGCAGCTCTAACACCAGCTTCATCACCGTCAAAACAAAATACGACGTTGTCAGTTGCGCGAATAAGCTGTTTGACATGACTTGGAGTTACGGCCGTACCCAGTGTCGCGACAACGTTTTTCACACCATACTGTACCAGCACAACAACATCGGTATAACCTTCTACAACCAAAACCTTCTCATCAGTCTTTATCGCTTGAAGTGCCTTCTTGAATCCAAAAAGTTCATTGCTCTTTTTGAAGAGTATGGTTTCGGGAGAATTCAGGTACTTTGGCTCACCCTCACTTATTACTCGACCACCAAACGCAATCACCCTACCCCTTCGGTCCTCAATCGGAAACATTAACCGTCCTCGAAATCGGTCGTACACGCTGTCCTCTTTACGAATAATGAGACCTGCTCTCTCCAGCATGTTCAAGTCGTTTTTAGTCTTGCCGTACTTGTTCTGTACAAAACTCCATTCGTTCGGTGCGAACCCTAGCCCGAATTCTTGGGCTGCTTCAAATGTGATTCCCCTCTCTTTAAGGTACTCCCTGGCTACAGCAGATTCAGGATTCTTGTAAAGCTGTCGCTGATATTCCGCATTGACTTTTTCCATCAACTCCAGGAGTTGTGTATAGCCTTCTTGCTGATGTGACTGGACATAACCCTTGGGAACTTCCAAACCAGCAATTGATGCAAGTTCTTCAATTGCATCTAGAAACTGATAGTTTCCGTAATTCATCAAGAATTGAATTGCTGTACCACTCTCACCACAGCCGAAGCAGTGGTAGAACTGTTTCACAGGGCTAACATAAAACGAAGGAGTTTTCTCGTTATGGAAGGGACAACAAGCTTTGTATTCCCGACCAGCCGAGGTAAGCGGAACCCGACTGTTAATGACATCTACGATGTCAATGCGTGACAGCAGTTCTTGAATGAAATCTTTTGAAATATGGCCTGCCATAAAGAAGTCGCTCAGTAACTAATCGAGAAATATTATCGGTACTCGCACTTAACCCATTTTAGCAAAAGCATCTGCTCACAAAACAGGCAGGAACTGAAAATTCCTGGATTAAAAATCGCGCACACTCTTCGCGTATGCGAAACCATTGCAGAGAACAGATTGAATTGGACGATTGCTGGC
>CAZYSR010000468.1:0-2750 GCA_964649525.1 uncultured Gammaproteobacteria bacterium | reverse complement strand
CGCTTGGCCCTGGCAAGCATGGCTGCGAGATTGATCGCCGTTGTCGTTTTGCCGACACCGCCTTTCTGACTGGCAACTGCAATTACACTGTTCACAATTCAATCCTCACGACTGAATTGGGTGTTCCAATATGACGCAGTGCCGATCGCTATCAAGGTAGGGCACATCGACTTTTTTGACCTCCACTCGACATGGTACTTTGAGTGCTGCGAGCTCCGCTTCAGGCCTTTTCCCCTTCATCGCAATCACCCGGCCACTCTTTGACAGTACTGGCAACGCAAATTCCGCAATCGCAGAAAGTGAACCAAGGCTCCTGACAAGTGCAGTGTCAAAACCACTTCTGGAGGAATAATTCTGAATGCGCTGGTGAACAACCTCAACATTATCAAATCCAAATTTAGCGATGGCATGACGTAGAAACTGCACCTTTTTGCTTTTTGCATCCAGCAACACAACCTGATAATTTGGCCTCACCAAAGCCACCGCAATGCCCGGAAATCCCGCACCGCTGCCAATATCAATAATACGTTGTCCTCGAATGTGTTCAATGATCGCCAGACTATCTAAAAAGTGTTTAATTACAATACCTTCCAATGTTCGAATCGCTGTGAGATTCATGTGCCGATTCCACTTGAGCAGAAGTTCGGAATACGCAATCGCGCACTCAATTTGTCCGTCGGTCAGACCCAATGACATCAGCGATGATGCTTGCCGCATTCGGTTTGCCATAGAGACATGCGCATCGTTCCCACAGGCCTCTTCCCATTCCTGTCGCGCCAACCGTTCTGAGGTTTTACCAAATTCCGCTGAACGGACCATATTCCAAAGATTGCCGCTAAGTCACCGGCTCGGATTTTTGCATGGTCTCTTTTTTCAGATGTACGGCTAGGGCCGATACCGCTGCTGGTGTAACTCCGGGTATTCTGGATGCTAGACCTAAATTTTGCGGACGATGCCGGTCCAACTTCTGCCGTACCTCATTCGATAGTCCATGAACTCTGAAATAGTCAATGGCTGAGGGTAAATCGACGCTTTCCAGCTTCATTGTTTTACGAAGCGCGGTTTTTTGACGCTCAATGTAACCTTCATAGCGCGCTTCTATTTCAAGCTGTTCCTGTACTGAACGGTCAGTAACCGGATTTCCGGCACCTGGAATCTGCATAATTGCGTCGTAGTTCACTTCGGGGTCTCTTAGAAGAGCATATAGCGTTGTTTCACTCGTTAACGCACGACCCATGATTTCTTCGCTGACTGCCTGTGTTTCAGCCGTTGGCGTCACTTTAACAGCCTCAAGTCGGGAACGTTCAGTCTCAAGCAAATTACGCTTGGTGTTGAAGATTTCCCAGCGCCGGTTATCAACCAATCCGAGTTCACGTCCTATTTCTGTCAAACGAAGGTCCGCATTGTCTTCACGCAGCAGCAGTCGATTCTCTGCCCGCGAGGTAAACATACGATAGGGTTCATCGGCGCCTTTCGTAACCAGATCGTCAATAAGCACGCCAATATAGGCCTGATCCCGTCTAGGCCACCATGTCTCCAGATTCTGAGCCTGTCGGGATGCATTAAGTCCAGCAATCAAGCCCTGGCACGCGGCTTCTTCATAGCCAGTTGTACCGTTGATCTGGCCTGCGAAATAAAGCCCGCCAAGAACTTTTGTTTCGAGACTTGGATGCAGATCCCGCGGGTCCAAAAAGTCGTACTCAATCGCATAACCAGGACGAGTAATCACTGCATTTTCAAAGCCTTCGATGGATTTGACAAAGTCACACTGTGCTTCGAACGGCAGGCTGGTCGAAATTCCGTTCGGATAGATTTCATACGAATCAAGACCTTCGGGCTCAACAAAGATTTGATGAGAGGAGCGATCCTCAAACCGAACCACCTTATCCTCGACCGACGGGCAGTAGCGCGGCCCTATGGAGTCGATAACACCACCATACATCGCCGATTCATGCAAATGTTTGCGAATGATATCGTGCGTTCTCTCGTTCGTACGTGCGATATGGCAGGATACCTGACGTGGATGCTCATCGACAGAGCCGATAAACGAAAATACCAATGTTGGCTGATCGCCGGGTTGCTCAATCAGTCTTGAATAATCAATGGTTCGACCATCGATACGAGGAGGCGTACCGGTTTTGAGACGTTCCACGTGGAACATCATGTCTCGCAACCTGGTAGCCAGCCGATTCGACGGCGCATCACCGGCACGGCCACCGCTTCGCTGTTGAAGGCCGACATGTAATACACCACCCAGAAAAGTGCCTGTCGCAAGAACTACACTTCTAGCGCTGATTTGAACACCAAATCGGGTAACCACACCCGTCACGCGATCACCATCGACCACCAGATCATCCACTTCCTGCTGAAAAAAGGTCAGATTGTCTTGCTTTTCCAACATCTTTCGAACAGCTGATCGGTAAAGCGATCGGTCAGTCTGTGCTCTCGTGGCGCGCACAGCCGGGCCTTTTCGAACATTTAACCGACGAAACTGAATCCCGCTTCGGTCGGTCGCATGCGCCATGAGACCGCCCAGGGCATCAATTTCGCGAACGATGTGTCCCTTGCCGATTCCGCCAATGGCTGGATTACAGGACATTTGTCCAATGGTTTCAATGTTTTGGGTCAATAGCAGTGTACGACTACCAGTCCGAGCCGCAGCCATCGCGGCTTCAGCACCGGCATGACCACCGCCCACAACAACGACGTCATAATCCATCATTGACGGCATGACGCTGCTCCCGCCTTGA
>CAZYSR010000467.1:0-22658 GCA_964649525.1 uncultured Gammaproteobacteria bacterium | reverse complement strand
TTCTGTCATCCCGGTCCCTGAATATAGAATTTTCAGGTAGTTTTTGTTTGTTTTTTTGTGGAATTTGACAGCTACTGGATCAAAGTCAATAGTTGGTTTGGGTTCGTGAATAAAGTTTCCGAATTTGTCCTCACCACGAATCAGTGTAGCACTGTCCCAATTCGACTTCACTTGCCTTGCACTGGGTACAACATATCGAATGGCCAAGCCAATACGTCTGTCATTACTTCTGTTTGGATGTGACGCGTGGGCAATTCCATAATCAAAAAACACTGCCTCTCCTGTACCCACCTCAATATTGACTGCCTGGCTTTCATCAATTTGGTCGGAAATTGTTTGCCCTCGGGTCAGCATATTGTCTTCGTGAAATGTGTCTTGGTGCTCCATTCCAGCCTTCAGGTGACTGCCTGGCAGCATTCGCATGCAGCCGCTTTCAACGGTGGCAGTTGAAAGTGCGATCCACGCGGTAAGCAATTTCCCTTCAACACCCCAATAGCGATTGTCCTGATGCCAGGATACAAACTGATCCGAATTAGCTTCTTTGATCCATAAATCAGTCCCCCAGCACAAGATATTTGGTCCTAACAAGTCTTCAACCCGGTCAACAATCATTGGTGAGTGAATCAATTCAGACACCCACTTGTAGAGCATGTGGCACTTTAAACGGTATCCACCTTTAAGTGAGCCAATGACCGCCTCAATTGCTTGCAGTTGAATACGGTACTCACCTGCTTCCTTTAAGGTCATCACTGGAATGGGAGGAGTAAATCCGTAATTTCGAAACTGCTGAATGGCATCTTGAGACAAAGACTTTAACATGGTTTGAAGCTACCCCTTATCAGGTATCAATCTAATTTTGAAGAAAATAAAAGTGCCTTATTCTTTTGAATTGCCACTCTGGGAAATTTCGTGCGAATTTTCATCTTCAAGTATTGTTTCCTAAAACATAAGACAAACTCGCTGAAGCTGCTTCGATTCCACTTTTCAAGGCACCGTTTACGGAAGGTAAGCGTGTGTAGTCGCCAGCGAGAAACAGTCCCGATGTAGCGCGTTCTACATGCGCGCGCATGTCGTGCAATTCCCGAAGCATGCCACCCGAGAGCAAGCACATGGCTTCCGGCCAACGGTAAACCCTTGCTTCCAGATCTTCTCCGTCCATTGAGCCTACATCCGGCATAGCCGGAAAGAAACGTCGCATTTCCTCTATCGTACGATGTGCGATCTGCGCATCGCTTAAATCGAAAAACTGCCTTGCATGCTCGTCAATGATAAGAGCATGGACGATACTCTTACCCGGCGGGGCAGCCTCGGGTGCCAAAGCTGCCAAATTTGAGACCATAGTCAGAAAGGTCGGAGAGCTTGGCGGGAACAACGCGGCATGAGAGTCGTTTTCCAGAATGTTTTCATCCAGCCTTAAGGCAACGTATATACACGAACTGTAGCGAACTCGCTTGAGTGTCTCTAGTAATTGAATCGGCAGATCAGGGAGCATGCTCGCGGCAGCGCTCGCCGTAGTTGCACAAATCACCGCGTCAGCGACAATCGATTGTCCATCGGTTGTGACGACTCCTTTAACCACGCCATCTTCAAGAACGATGCGTTCCACTGGCTTGGCAAGGTGAACGCACTTCGAACACGAACCTTCAACAGCCTTGACAAAGGCGTTGATTCCCTGTTTGGGTGAATAGTTGCGCGATGCCGGATTGACAGTCCACAGCCATAACAAAGCCATTGCGTAGGCAGCGCCGACCTGTTCGGCGTTGCTCGCAATGAAGCAATTAAAATCGAGTTCGCCATAGAGCTTCAAATACCGTTTCAGGGAGTTTTCACGAGCGAATTCAGCAAAGCTTTGTGAATTGTCCAAATCCATTATTCGGTCGTAGTTCTCGAAATCCAGAGCCTTGGCGCGCTTTTTTAATAACGAAAAAAGACGCATGAATTCCCAAATTCCGAACAGTGTAAACTGTGGCGAACGCAACACGGTACTAATGGTCGTAAAGGTTTGTTTTAACGAACCGCCGACATACATGCCCCATAGCCTGCCTCCGGCATAGATCTGAGCGCCTTTGACTTTTGGATTCGGATACAACTCCACACCCAATTCGCGCGCCATGTTTCTGACGGTCGCAAACGACTCGTGTATGGCACTGGCACCGCAGTACAAGTGAAACCCGTCGATTTGTTCACAGAACATGCGGCCGCCGATCTTCTCAGAGGCCTCCAGCACCCGTACGCGGCACTCGCTTTCGGGATAGCGGTCTTTAATCGTCATAGCGGCCGCTAGACCGGCGGCACCGGCCCCTACTATCACAATTTCTTTTTTGCTCGAGCTCTCAGCACCGTTGCTTTCTGAGTTGTTTTTTAGGTCGGCCATCAATATTAGGTCAGATTCGCCCGAGACGCATTTTCTGTACAGAAGTTTGTGCCTGATGGGGCTGCGATGAATGATGAACCAATAAAAGCAGGAAATTTGCGAGACAATCGCTTACACACTCGCTGTGAGATATTGCCGTCATGAAAAATAACGCCAGCCGAGCTATAGCATTTGCCGGCGCACCAAGTCGTAGAAGTGCCCCTCAGATTCCATTAGTTCGCTGAAATTGCCCTGTTCGACAACTTGTCCATCGTCCAGTACGTAGATTCGGTCAGCATGACGCAGAGTTGAAAGTCTGTGTGCGATCACAATTCGCGTTATATTCAGATCTGCAATAATTTTCATCACTTGATCCTGACTCTGATTGTCAAGCCAATTGGTGGCCTCGTCCATAAGCAAGATTCTGGCATTGTTCGACAGTGCCCGTGCGATCGTAATTCGCTGGCTTTCGCCGCCGGAAAGTACATCACCACCTACGTAGGTCATCATTTTCATCGGCATCGCGGATATTTCACGATCGACTACCGCTTTGCGGGCTGCCTCCCATGCCTCATCGCCGCTCATATCTTCTCGCCCACTGGTAATGTTATCCCACACATCGTCCGGATGAAGACGTACAGTCTGTGGAATTGCACCGATATTTCGACGAACCTGTTTGGGATTGAGAAGCTTAAGGTCACGGTCGTCGTAGTAGATCGCACCACTGGTTGGGCTGTCGATGTTAAGCAGTAAATTGAACAGGGTGCTTTTTCCTGAACCCGATTTGCCTGTAATAGCAACAAATTCACCGGGACTAGTGCGTATGAATACCTCCTTGAGAATCAAAGGTCCGTCGGGATCGTAGCGGAAACTGACGCGGTCGACGAATATATCGCCAGTCAACACCTCGACCAAATCACCGCTTCGGTGCGCTTCAGGCGATTCGGCAAGAAAAGGGACTATCCGGTCGGCTGACAGAATGACGGTTGAAATTGTGTCAAACGATCTGCCAAAACGTGCGATTTCGCCCTGGAAAATGACAAAGAAAATCACAATAACAAGAAAATTGCCCACTTCGACTCTGTCGCTTCCGACAAGTAGCGCAGTTAGGATCAATACAACGCCACCGACAAGCAGCATTGCTGCGCAAAACGCTCTTACACGTTCAGTTGCAGAGTTATGCTTAAGTTCTGCGCGCTTCTGGCTGCGGTAGCTGTTCGCCCAAACGGCGAAAGCAGATCCTTCAGCTCCAGCGAGACGAAGTGTCGAAATGCCGTTGATCAGCTGAAACAACAGTCCCGCCAGACTGTGCATGGTTTTTGTCATAAATCGATGAGACTTGACTTGTCCTATGCACAGCCACAAGGTACCGGCGAGTGAAGCTCCAGCAAGAACAGCGGCTACTGCACCAATTAAAGGATCATGCCAAATCGCGATGACAGACCCGGCCAACAGCAGAAAAATCGAAGAGACAGCAAAGGAAAACGCTTCCTGCGCTGCATCCCGGAATGCCTGAAATACCAGACTGCGCATGGCCAGATCACCAGTTGAAAAATTCTGAAAAAATCGCCTCGGCAAACGCATGAGCCGATCCCAGAACGCGAGTTCTGCCTTTGTTACCGCGCGAAACTCCAATCTTGTTAAGGCGAATCCGTTGAGCATTTTAAATAGCGCTGCGAGAACCGCAGCCACCACCACTACCCCTCCTGCCATGTAAATCAGATCAGGTTCTCGATGAGTTAAAACTTCGTCTAAAACAATTCCGAGTATGACAGCAGGCAGCAGCATCATGATACTGGCTGCAAATCCAGTGACCGCAAGTCGAGCAAATTCGCTGCCGAGCCCTTCAAACGCAAACTGCGCCAGTTCTTTTAAAGACGACGGTTGATCCGTTGGTAGCGGTTTGTAAAACAGCCATGCCTCATCGCTTAGTGTTTCGGCATTCTCAGGGGTTACCCTAACGGTGTGTCCGGATACATGATCTACAAGATCACAGCGGCCAAAACGGTTTCTCAAAAGGACCACCGGTTGACCATCTTCCCGCCGGAATGCGAGCAGGGACTGTGTGAAGTTGGACCACCATTTGTCCTTCTGATTCAACCTCACTCGGCGGGCGCGTACGCCAGATGCTTGCAAAATGTAAGTGAACAGTTTGGTAAATTGTTCTGAGTATTTGCGCTTCGGGAATACGAACTGAATGCCTTCATGGCGGCCGATGACTCGCAAAGCACCGAACAGAGCCTTTTCATCCGCACTGTCCGCTGAATCCTCTAATTGATCATAAAGATCAAACAAACGGCGCCTTGATAAATTCTCGTCGGTTTGACGCTTGGCTTTTTTCTCCCGCTCGAGATTGACTTCATCCGCAATATCCAGACCGCGATTGATTCGTTCCATGGACAACGCTACTTCGTGAAAACGAGCTAGTGCAGAGAGTAAAGTTCCCTTTTGCTCCAGCATTTCACTGCTTTGTACCAACAGTTGCTGCGGCTCAGATAGATGAATCCATGAGTTTCGGGTCAGCGGAATTTCGAGCAATTCCCCATCTCCTTCAACCTCATCGGCTACGAGTTCTATCAGGCCATGATATAGCGCGGTACCCGATTCAATGCCCGAAACCCAAGCCACACCCCGTAGTGTGGAAATTACTCCAGAATCTGCAGTTTGTGTTTCGTTGTTCGCAACATAAAGATCCGCCCTCACAACATGTGATTCGAAGCGTGAAAGCGAGGCGGAAAATTCTACCAGCCATAAGTCAATCTGATCCGCCAGTTCCGAGCCATATTGTCCAGCGAACTCTTCAATTGAAATTCGGCGCAATATCGTACCCGGTACCCCCTTTGCGATCAAACTGATTTCCGTAGACCCGAGGTTCGGCTTGATACCGGGCAAAAGCCGCCCGGTTTCGGCGCGTAGCAAATGCTGCGGAGCGGCTTGTGCAACACCGTTTAGGTGTTCCACAATAAATACGTCTACCGCTCCGGATTCGATCAGCCAAAGATACCCCGCATCGCTCAAGTCCAGCGGTAGATTTCCCTCACAGGGAAGCGGTTCACTGACTCTTTTCGCCAGTGCCTCAAGTGAAGATGGATTTTTATTTTCCATTTCGGTCAGCCTGCCTGAACCAGGCGCTGATAAAGTCCATCGTGGTCCTGCATCAATTCGTCATGAGTGCCGCTTTGCACCTCAATACCCTTCTCAAGGACAACAATTCTGTCGCAGTCTCGTATCGTGCTGAGTCGATGTGCGATGATCAAGCAACTCATCCCTCGTCGACGCAAGGCATCGTCTATATACTCCTCAGTTGCGGCATCGAGCGCACTGGTCGCCTCATCAAGAATAAGAAATGTCGGATTGGCCGCCAATGCTCGGGCAATTTCCAGTCGTTGTTTCTGACCACCACTGAAATTCTTTCCATCTTCTTCGACCGGAGTTGCGTAGCCAAGCGGTCGAGAAATTATTTCTTCGTGAATGGAAGCATCTCGCGCTGCGGCAACGACCGTTTCCTGACGGATTGATGGGTTCCACAGAGAAATGTTTTCTCTCACTGTTGCAGAAAACAAGCTGACATTCTGACCAACCACGGAGATGGAACGAGACAAGATTTCAGGCGGAACCTGATCTCTCGAATAACCGTCAAACAGAATCTCCCCGGACCAAGGCTCATAAAGACCGGACAAAAGATGCGCTAATGTGGACTTACCGCAGCCGCTGCTACCGACAATTGCCACTCTCTGCCCGGATTTGATAGTCAGGCTGAAGTCTTTGATTGTGGGCGGCCGGGATCGATTGTAGCCAAAGGTGATATTGTGCATCTCCACGTTTCCGGTCAGTTTCAGCCGGCCTTCCAGCGTTGATAACTCTGACGTACCAGAGCTCTTCCTTTCAGGGGAGGAGGCAGTCGGCGCATTTATGATGTCTTGCAGACGCTGCAAATCCGCCTCGATCGATAAACGTTGATTGGCAAATTCGACAAATCGTCCCACAGGAGTCATAAACATGGAAGCAAGAATAAAAAACCCGACTAGTGTGCCCGCAGTCATGCCACCTTCAATCACAATCGCCGCCCCGAGAGTAAGCACCACGGCATTGGCAACGATGGTAAAAAAACTTGACATTGACGAACTGACGTGTCCTAACTCTACGAATTCGCGTCGGGTCGCCAGCATCCGGGCCTGAAAGCCGCTCCAGCGCGCAAAAAAATGATCGTCAGCAGATGTCGCGCGCAGCATGTCGTTGTGACCTAGTATCAGTGTTCCAACGCCTGCGAACAAGCCCATCTCGCGACGCAAAGCGAGGCTTTTGTCTAGCTGAATTCGCACGAGCACAAACGCGACCAGCGCGTTGAGAACTGCCAAGCCCAATACGATGAGTGCCAAAATCGGCGCATAGATGAACATTACCAGCAGGAAAACAGCACTCATCATCAGCTCGAGCACCACTTCGAAAAAGTGTTCGGAAATACTTTTTGCGATATTATCAATGCACTGAACCCGGGCAGTCAGATCGCCAGCCAGCCGGTGATTGAAGTAGTCAATCGGCAGTCTCAGCATTTGTGCCACACACTGATCTTCGCCGACAACCGCGGCTCGAACTGCCAGACGCTTCAGCCATCGTTGCTTGAGAACTGTTAACACATAGCAAATAACTGCCATCGCGAGCAGCGTCACAACCACGAATCCACCCCACGGTTCAGTGCCATTGAGCACACGGTCCACGAATACGGACAGCGAAATTGGCAACGCGAGTGCGGGGATAACCAACAACAATCCGCACATGCAGATCGTCATCAGCGAATTAGAAGTACCTTGAAGCCAGGCTGGAATCTGTTTCAGCAGGTTGGGGCGGCTGCCTGCGGGCTGAAACTGCGGGCCAAGCTTAAATTCCAGGACGATTCCGCTGAAACTCTTGCGGAATTCCTCTACGGTGATTTCGCGCCGACCGCACGAAGGGTCATTGATGTAGTAGAGACCTTGGCCATAGCCTTCCAGGACAACAAAGTGATTGAATTCCCAGAACACCACCAAAGGCAGAGGCAATTTGTGTAAATCTGCGACCTCGATGCTGCGCCCGGTGCATTCCAGACCGTAATGCTGGGCGGCTCGCTTGATACCCGCAGCACTCGAACCGTCTCGAGAGACTTCGCATCTTTCGCGCAGTTCGTTCAATTGAACCCAGCGACCAAAATAAGCCAATACACTACCTAGGCATGCCGCTCCGCATTCGGTTGCATGCGATTGCAGCACCAATGGTGTTCTAATCCGTCGATTCATGGATATGGCTTGGCAGTATCGTGTTAAAAACCTTTTCTTGTATGTGGCAATTCGCTAAAGGTTCATGATTCTCATCACTCGATTTATGGAATTGAAATTCGATCGAAATAATCATACAAGTGATTGATATATAAATAATAGGCTTTGCTTCGGGGTAAAACTCTTGTGTCGGAGCTTATCGACCAGAAAATGGAACATTTCTTGGTGAAGATCCTGCAGCTTGAACCACTGACCATCAGTCAGGATCGTGAGTCTATCGAGGTTCCGGGATCATGATATTGCCCAATTTGAACTCCGAATCTCAAGCTCATGATAGTAAAAGCGAGATGGGAGAATTGTTTCCTAAAACGACTCGGATGAAACAGCGCGTGCCGTCGGGCCAGTCCAAATTCGGGGATGGACTAATGCTAATCTCCAGGCGATGGTGATTGCCAGATGAATAATCCAGCAATGCAGCGAGCCAATGTGGTGCTGGTTCTGTTGTAATGGACAGTACCTGTCCCTCGGCACGATGGAATGAACCGTTAGCTAATTCAATGTCCACAATAGCTGTCATGCCGATGTCTATTAATTTCGCAACCTCGGGTCCAACTAGCGAGACGGCCAGCTGCTCTTGATCGCCTGCCGCATGAACTAGCGCGATCGACTTGCCTGTATGAAGATAGTCACCCAGCGACACATTGAACCCGGAAACTACACCTTCCACCTGACTGACAACAATCTCTCGTGCGGCGCGGCGTGCTTCTAACTGCAGCAGTGCAACGCGAGTGGAGTCAGCCGCAGATTCTACTGCTACCCCACTGCCATATTGCTCTATTTGATCAAGCAAAGTTATTGATTGACTGCGTAGTGAGGATATTTCGCGATCCAGTTCTGGAACGGTTTGACGGGCGATCGGGGCACCAATTGACACTCGGTCATTCGGGTTGACCAGGAACTCTACCAGCCGTCCGGGTTCCAATGCTGAAACTTCGTAACGATGTGCATTCTCAATTGTGACACCTTCGAACGCAACGCTTCGTGTTACACTACCGAAAACAGCCCAAATGGCAAAAACCGCCAACACAGCTGCTAGCACCAAAAGCACGATGCGTTCCAGAGGTGTTGATACGATCAGCAAGTAATCCAAACGCTGCCGCTCATTTCTGGCAGCGGCGGCTTCTTCTCGAAACAGGTTGAATATCATAAATCAGACAGATGTTCTTGAAACATTGGCAAACAGGCGCAAAACTTGTTTACGCGGATTTTACAGCAGTAGCGAAAAACGAACTGTACCTCAAGTATTCACCTCCCTGTGAATCCCGCGAACACACTCAGTGTCGTCGAATTCTACAGGTCATTTCAACACACCGTGACGGGAATTATAACACAAGGTTCGGGGTTGAAAAACGTCCAAAAAAGCGAGATAAAATATTGATATAGAAGAATAAAAAACCTGATTTCGGTCATAGTATACATAACGAAGTTTCATATAAATTCAGATATCAAAACGTCTCACCTATTGCAACCCGAGGTGTTTTCATACTAACTAAAAGGAGGCTTTCAGATGATAAAAACCAAGCAACCCGAACTGCCGAAATTGATTGAATTTCTAGTCAGAAATTAGAAATTCAGCAGCTGGATTCAAGAATCATTCAGTATGAACACTGCCTAGACGCATTTTCGGATGGCTGACACTGCTCGAAACGAACTCAAAACTTGAGTTAGAAGGACATTCGGCCGAGACTCCGAAATTTTTGAACTGCTGTTCGCTGAATATTTCGCTGTTATGATTTGCATAACCCATCAAGTGTGCAGCCAGTCAGTACGCCACTGTGCAGGCGACTTCCCGGCGCATCCAAATATGAGTTAAACAAAATTCTGTAAAATGAACAAAGCCAGCGTTGGATTTCGCCGTGTTCGGTCAAAGCGGATGTTTAATTTTGATTATTGTCCGACACGAAATCTACTTCCGCGGTTTTTCGATTCTCAAAATAGTGAGCGAAACTCATGACAAATACCCCAAAAGCTGCAGATTCAGTTTCCGACTACTACACGGCTCTTACCTCTTCCTTACCGATACTCAGTGTAATGAACGAGATCACTTTGGGACTCTACGGACCGGATACCAAATCAGAAAAAGAAGCGATAATTCGCGCCTTTTCGACTCTTGTGCAAGGTTGTAAACTGGGTCCTGAAAGTCATGTGCTTGATTCTGGATCTGGTCATGGCTCAACATCGATTTGGCTGGCACAAACTTTTGGTTGTCAGGTGACCGGGATTACAATTTGTGAGCCGCAAGTCCCAGTAGCCAGAGATCTCGCTGAACAAGCAGGAGTCAGTGATCTGGTGAAATTTTGCCAGGGTGATTTCATGGACCTACCGTTTCCAGACTCAAGTTTTGATCTTGTGATTAACCAGGAGTCATTTTGTTATGCAACCGATAAGGATGACTACCTGCGCGGCGTATACAGGGTGCTGAAACCAGGCGGCAAGTGGCAGGCAATGGAGACTCTGCTGACTGGTGTGCCGCTGACGAACGAGCAGCAGCAGATTCACGAAAGCATGCAGCGAAACTGCGTAATGCCGCCGATGGTCAGTGTGGATTCGGTATTGGCCTCCCTCAAACACGCTGGATTTACTGACATTCACGATCGTAGCTACGATTCAGAAGTCATGGTGCACACAGACATCATTCAAAGACGGTGGGCTGTGTGGCAACTATTCTTTATGCCTAAATCGGACGACAGCGAAACAAGTCGTGCTGGCCGAGGACTGATTGGTTCAGCATGTGATTTTGGCCGGGGACTCGAACAAGGCGTTTTCACTTATGGATTTGTAGCTGGAACTAAACCAATTTCAAGTTCGTAAGTCGAACAAGTTTCTTTTATTCCAGTCTTGTGAATTGACAAACGTTGGCTCTATGTTGTATAAAAGATAGTGAACTAATTAGTATTTGGATATTTTGGGCAATTAGCTTCCCAAAGCTGATACTTGTTAAATTTAAGTTGTAACCAAGAGGACTATTTCATTATGAAAACGGGATTCGAAATGCAAGATATCTTGCAGCGAAAGTCGGCTGAAGATTCAGAATTTCGAAGTCAGTTAATCGCTAACCCTAAGGAAGTGATTAACCAGGAATTCGGAATCGATGTTCCCGAGAATATGGATATTCATGTTCACGAAAGCAGCTTGCAGGACATTCATATCGCTTTGCCGCCTGCGAATATCATGACCGAGGAGCAGCTCGAAGCGGTCTCAGCAGGTCTTTGCTGCTGTTAGCCGACTCGTTTTGTCTCGCAGAGCGCCATTTTCGTTTTGGCGTTGGACTCGATGAGTTGAGACAACTGCGCAGCGTGTCACGGATGATCCGCATCATCGCAGTTACCCTGTTTGCGCGCCTACTGTTCGTTATTCAGCGCATCGAGGGTTAGATTCAAACGTCTCAAGCCGCTTGCAGCGATGTTGTGTTGCTCCGACAATTCTGTAACCTGCAAGTTTTTGGAATTAATTCAAAAAAATTTTCTACAAGAACGGCTCTAGGACCGCTATCTGGAGTGGGTCTAAGCTAAAGGCTGCGACTTTTCAGTAAGCAGTAGACAGGTGATATGTGTGCTGGTATGGTGGTGGCTTTGAGGTTCATCATCTGTGAAATCTAAGTTTCTGCCTGTAGTTTAGTGTTTGACTACACCGGATAACAAATGCGATAATGCAGGAATGAGTATCGGGTATCATCCGCGAGGTACTGGTCAATGACGGCAGCAACGATTGATAAAAATGCAACGCTCAAACCGTCATTTGCGAACGCGGTAGCGCATTTTCTGCCAATCACAATTTTTCCCTTCATGTTCGCTGCCGCCTATTTTGGCGGCTGGTGGATCCTGGCACCATATCTGTTTTTCTTAAGTGTAGGAGGTCCTTTGGACTGGGCACTCGGAATGGATGCTCGGAATATGGACCCGGCACTGAAGCATTCACGCCAGCTAATCTGGTACAGTTTTCCAGTCTGGATTTGGGCATTTCTCTGGCCCTGTATATTTGTTTTTACGCTTTGGCAAATCTTCATAGTAGGCAGCCACAGCGTTTTTGAGTCTTTGCTGCTGGGATTCATGCTCGGGTTTGAAGGGCAGGCAATCTTCATTGTTGGTCACGAATTGATCCACCGACGTTCAAAGTGGGAACGATACGTTGGCGAATTTTTACTCGCTTCGGGATCGTATCCGCACTATGCAACTGAGCATTTCTACATTCACCATGCTCACGTCGGCACACCTTTCGATGTAGGCTCTGCGCCAAAGGGACAAAGCCTGTGGCAGTACTTCCCGCGAGAATTACGCAGTAACATCACTGGCGCATGGGCAACCGCCAGCGCCCGCATGAGAAGGATGAAACGGCCGTTGTGGCACTTCAGTAATCCGTTTTGGCGCTATGGAATTGAAACTACCGCATGGTATGTACTTGTGTTCGTTATTGGCGGATGGATTGCTGTGGCAATCTACATGCTGCTGTGTTTAATGGCCGTATTTTCAATGAAAATCTCCAACTACTTTCAACACTACGGATTGACTCGTGTGCGACTGCCTAACGGGCGATACGAAAGGGTAAGGCCGCACCATTCGTGGAGCGCCAACTACCGATTCAGTAAGTGGATGTTCTTTAACATGCAGCGGCATGCAGATCATCATGTTTCTGATACCCGCGTATATCCGCTGCTGCAGCACCACGCAGCTGATAAGTCGCCACAACTACCGGATACTTACAGCGGCTTGATGATTGAGGCTATGATGCCCAAGCGCTGGTTTGCAAAAATGGATCCGCTAGTAGATGAGTGGCGCCGTCAATTCTATCCTGACATCAAGGACTGGAGTGCTTACGACAGCAGCATTGCGAAGAAACATCCAGAAGCATTTGACAAGATAGCCGAAATATTCGCCGCTGCACCGCGCCTGGCTCAAGTTATCGAACGAAATCCGCAAATGCTCGAAATTCTTCAAAAAAGGGAGTTTACTGAACTGGAACTTCCGATCGGCTTCGGTGTCGATAGTGAATCGGAAAAGATTGCCCGCACGGGGCTGGTACGCGTCTATTGGATGCACGATATGAATCTGACGGAAATGAAGGCGCAGCTCGACGAAATGCCAGTGCACGATGCAGACGACGCCGCACAAATTATCCATGACTGGATGAATGACAAAGTCTTCCAAGTTGGCATGCATACGCTACGCGGAAATCTGACTCCGACTGAGTCAGCACTCATACTGGCTAATATCGCTGAAGCTTCGTTATCCACCTTATTCGGCGCCGTACTGGATGACTTTACTGAATTTGCTCGACAATCTCGTACAGGTTCACTAGCGGTAGTGGTGCTCGGTGATTTTGCAGTCCGGCAGATGACTCCGCGCACAGATCTCGATATTCGATTTATCTGCGAAGCAGATTCCCAGAACTACTATGCGTCTATGTCTCGCCGCTTCGTCGAAGTCCTTGGTGCATTGACGAAAGACAATTTGCTGTTTGAGCCAATTGACGTTGGCGAGGACGAACCGATCATAATGACGCGGAATGAATTTGTCAATCGCATCTGTTCGAACGAGGATGAACGGGACGGCGAAGAACAGAAACTGGTTTTTACTCGTTGCATTTTCACCGATGGAGATCCGCAATTCGACAAGCGTCTTAGTGAGCAGCGTCATAAAGCGATACTCAAATCGTCAGCAAAGCCCAAGGTACCTGACGGACACCTTCAGACCACCGACGCGCAAGACCCAGTCATATTGCATGACAGCGCAGAATTGCGCTTAGACCAACTCGAACAGGCGGCAAACTATTTTCATTTGTGCCATTATTCGCAGTTGTCAGAACTTGATATCAACGCCGATGCTCTGAGCGTCTTTGAACAGGCGCAGGTGCAGCAGCTAATTACAAAAGATCTCGCGGACCAGCTCGTTGAAAACACCTTGCTCTGGAACAACCTGCGCGGCATTCTGAAATTGGCATTCGACGATAGTGGTGATATCATCACCGCGGTCGACACGGTCAAGACTACTGTCGCGAAATCCTGTGGAATACCTGATTTCGCAGGGCTGATTGAGGCGGTACGCCAGGCCGATGTGTCTACCGACAGGCTTGTACTCGAATTGGTCAGCGTCGCGGATTGTGCAATCGGCCCAGACTCTGATGAGACGACGGCAAACACGGACTAATTTTTGTCTTGCCATCGATTTGTGAAATTCATTCACACACATTCACCTTATCCCACCAAGCATGGATGAGCGTAAGCGTTTAGAGGCGATCGCCGCAGACCGCGAGCGAATTGAACGTCCTGTACCCACACCGCACCTGCAGTTTCGCTCCATTGGAGATGGCAAGGTGTTACTGCTGTCCGAATCATTCAACACTTTGCTACATGGGAAGATTTATGACGATCTTTTGCCTTTGCTCGATGGCCGCCGCGAGCAAAGCCGCATCATTGACGAGTTGAGTGCAGGCTATCCGAGTAGCGACGTGCAGTCCGCCTTGTCAGGACTCGCTACCAAAGGGTATATCGTTTCCGGTGACTTTCAGATGGAACCGGGCAAAGCGGCATTTTGGTCATCGCTGGGCGTAGCCCCACAGCGTGCCGAAGAAACACTCAATGAAGCGGCGGTAGCAGTCCACGGAGATATCGACCGTCGACTTGCCGTGCATCTTGAAGCGGTAGGGATTCGAGTTGATTGCGACAAGGTCGATCTTTGCATTTACGTTTGTGCCGACTTTCTCGGGAACTCGTGTGAAAAGATCAATCGCCGCCACCTTGATTCCGGGGTCTCATGGCTTCTCGTTCGTCCTAGGGGCATTTCCCCGTTATTTGGACCCGTCTTCCGTCCGCAGCGCGAAGGACCTTGCTGGGCGTGTCTTACGTACCGCATGAGCAATCATCAGGAAGTTCATTCATTCGTACGGCATTCGTGCGGTGAATCGGCTGCGTTCATACCGAATGCTGCAGAGCCGGCCATGTTGGACACATTTTTAGGGATTGTGGCGGTCGAAATTGCCAAGTGGTTCGTTTTCGACGAACAATCCAAAATTGACAATCACTTGATGTCGTTCGATTCCGCAGCGATCTCTACCGAGTGCCATCCGGTGATGAAGCGCCCACAGTGCGAACAATGCGGAGACGAGTTCTTGCGCAATCCGAATAGACCTGCGCTGGCGGTGCAGCTTAAATCAAGCCCAAAACGCACTCATACAAGTGGTGGCGAGCGGTCGGTTTCGCCGCGCGAGACCATTGACAGATACCGTCATCTAATCAGCCCTCTAAGTGGAATTGCCTCGTGGATCGAACGCACGACACCTCAATCTGATCCGTGGCTTCATGTCCACTGGGCAGGTAGTAATCTGGCGCTGAAAATCAAGACTCTGTCATCCTTAAGGCTCAGTTTACGAAGTAAAAGCGCTGGTAAAGGCAGTACCGCGGACCAATCCGAAGCCAGTGCTCTGTGTGAGGCCATCGAACGCTACAGTGGAACATTCCACGGCGATGAAATTCGCCGCAAAGGACGATTGACGGATTTTCTTGTACTTGGCGATGAGGAGGCTATACACCCGAATGATGTACAACTCTTTAGCGATAGACAGCTTGAGCGGGCGGATGAAATCAATGCACGCAGGCATCCGTACAACATTGTACCCAAGAGATTTGATCCAGACCGGAAGATAGACTGGACTCCCGTGTGGTCGCTATCGCAGAAAAGACACCGCTATCTACCCACATCAATGCTTTACGGCATGACGTTCGAGCGGGACACTGACAAGTCAATACTGTTCGCCGATACAAACGGCTGTGCTGCGGGAAACTCACTTGAAGAAGCCATTTTGCAGGGTTTTTTCGAACTGATAGAACGTGACGCCTTTGCCATTTGGTGGTACAACCGGATTGTGCGTTCCGAGGTGGATCTTGCAAGTTTTGGCGACGACTATCTCGACAAAGCTGCTGATTACTACCACAGCTGCGGACGTGACATATGGGTGCTCGACATCACTTCCGATATCGGTATTTACACATTTGTCGCCTTGTCCCGTCGAATTGACAACTACGGGGCGGAAGACATCATCTACGGTGCCGGCGCCCACATTGATCCACATATTGCTGTACAGAGAGCTGTCTGCGAATTGAATCAGTGTCTAGCATGGGTACCGCGTCCAGGTGCCAGCAACAATTATGTGGTGGACGATCCGATGAGCCTGTGGTGGTGGAAAAACACCAAACTAGCCGACCATGCGTATCTCGCACCCGCGCCAGAAGTCAAGCTCAGCCGGTCCGACTACACGATTCCGGAAACTGAAGACGTCAGGGACGATATTGAGTGGTGTCGCCTCGCAGTTGAATCCAAAGGGTTGGAATTACTCGTGCTTGATCAGACCCGAGCGGATGTCGGCATGCCTGTTGCCCGCGTGATCGTGCCGGGACTGCGTCATTTCTGGGAGCGGCTGGCGCCAGGGCGTTTATTTGATGTGCCGGTCGAGTCGGGCTGGTGCAGCCATCCGGCGAAAGAAACTGAGCTCAACCCCATGCCCGTCATTGCATAGTTCCACCGTCGATCAAGGTGAACGATTCAGCGAAGCTGCACAACCGAACATGCAAATGGAGAGGATTCTACATACGAGTCGCCTTTTGCTATGTTTCATTTTCAAATAGATGACATCTGATTTCGATAAGGCACAGGCAGCAATGGACGAGCCTCACCTACGCGAAGAGGAGAAACTCGCAGACATTTTCCTACAGCTCGGCGATCGGATCGCACCTTCGCTTATAGCAGGTGCGCATCGCGAGCAGCTGTTTCAGTGCGCTGGAACTATTCCCGCATCGGTCGCCGCGTTTCCTTTCGGATTCGAATTGCCGATGCATACCGATCAGCTAAGAGGTGACCTGGGCATCATAATCACAGCCGGATCAGACACAGCCCGATTCTTCGAACAAAGAGGCCGACAGGCCTATGCTACATCGGCCGCTGCCGGGTTGGCAGGGGTGATTCGCGTAATGCAATGTGAATCCTCACCGATCCATCAGCTTGCCTCCATGTTGATGCTGGAATTTGACGTGCCGAATACACAGGAGGCTGTACAAAAAGAGCCAGGGGTATTTCTGTATCCCAAGGAACCGATGATTGGGGGTGGAAACATTCAGCCTGTTTCGGTCATGCTTGATGCGATTGTTTCAGCAGCCGGATGGCAGGCGCAGACTGCTGAGCATCAAGAATTAGCCCACATCTACCGGAAGATGAGAAGTTCAGTACGAATCGGCTCTCTTGGCGTGTTTCCATCTCGGCAAAGAACAATTCGTCTGGCTATAGCCGATTTTCAAAACTCAAGCGAAGTCATTGATTTGCTGCAAAATATCGGCTGGACGGCGCAAGACCATCGTTTTGTGGAGTCTTTAATTCAGATTTTCGAGACCAATAATTCATTCGTCTCTATGCTGGTCCATTTCGACTTGACTGTTGACGGCGTAGGACCAATGCTCGGAATAAGTTTCAGCCTAAAAACACACCCTATCACTCATCCGCGATACTGGGTCGACGATCCGCAAGCGTGGACCCCGTTTTTCGATCGTTTACGAGATGAAAAACTTGTCCTCCCTCAGAAACTCTCCGCATTGCGTCAGTGGCCGTCGGACGCGGAAATGTTGCTGGGTCAATCGGGTGTGAAGATATTTTCCCGCGGTGTTCATCACTTTAAGTTTGTTCTGCGCGATAACCGAATTGATGAAGCCAAGGCTTATGTATCCTGCTTGCTTCTGCCTGCGCGCTAATCGGAACAGATGCTGGCTCCCGGACGGATCAAGATCTCACTTCGGTGCCTGTCAGGATGACCCCGGATCATGCCTGCAGTGCATCCCAAGCGAAACTTGGCACGGTGTTGAGCCGTGCATTCGTTATGCCGTTAGCGTAAGCTGCAATGATGAATTTTGATCAGAAGTATGCCGATTCGGAACGCCTTTTGAGCGTTGAGGGCGACAGTCTCGCTGATTTGTTGGAAAGCTTCGGCGCGCGGATCTCCCCGGAACTGGTCAGTACTGAGCACAGGACCAGGCTGCTGTCGTGTGCGCAGCAGATTCCTGCGTCTGCAGCAGCGTTACCATTCGGATTTATGCTATCGCTTCTACAAGACCCAGTCGGAGCTGTTCTGGCAATTTCCCTGGCAAGTGGAACTCAGTCTGCCGCTCACTACGAACGCATCGAAAAAAACGCCGCAGCGACCGCTGCTGAAGCGGGACTCTCCCGGCTTCTAGGCAGTACCCGCGAGGTCGAAAGTCCCTCCCCGGTACAGCAGATCACCGGACGCAAATGGATCCTCGAGTACGATTTATTCGGTCACGCAGAAGACTATCGACGACATCCTTGGGTGGTCTTCCGCACCTCAGAGCAACCGATCATTGAAAGACAAGCAGATCGCAAAGCGCTTGAAGCCGTGCTCAACGAGATATTTGATAAAGCCAGGTGGAGTGTGCACGCAAAGAAGATTGATCAGATTCTGTACTTGCATGAGGTGCTGGAAGCGCCAGCTGAGATTTTAACACTGGGTGTCTTTGCTGCAGACGATTTTAAGATCCGCGTCGGTGTTGGTGGATTTGAAGATTCCGAAGCGGTATCCAATTATCTTGCCCAAATCGGTTGTGTAGAGCATCAGCGCGCTGCGGTCAGGTCCGTGATTGGTTTTTTTGAAAATCGCCAAATACTAGATGACCTGAGCATTCGTGTTGATTTAGGCGCCAGTGGACTTGGATCAACGCTTCGGCTGGGTCTATATACCAAAAAGAGAGCCGCGGACGATCCGCGCCACTGGCTGGATAGCACGCAAGCGTGGAACCCGTTTTTAGAACGGCTGCAGGATTTGGTGGAATTTGGTCCGAATAAAATTTCTGCGCTGTCGAAGTGGCAGTCACCACCGGAGGCATTGTTCGGGCGGTCTGGAATTTTATTTTTGATCCGTGGAATTCATCACATCGAAGTATCGGTATGCGACGGGCGGATTGATGACGTCAAGGCCCATGTATTTTGCCTCCTGTGTCCGTCACTGACTGAGACAGCCTGACACCAATTGGACACATTTTTCGCGATGCTTAACGCACGCCACGGGAGATCAGCAAATAAAATATTTTCCATCTGTCTATGTTGCAGAGGAGGCAAGACATTTGTGGTCATGAGAATGATTACCTGCACCGTAAGATTTGGTCGTTCTGTGCACCGTCACCGGTTTGAATCGATTGTGACAAAGCGTATGTGTAGCGGGATTCGAAATGGAACAGGAAAATAGCATCGAAGCGAACAAATTTTCAACCCGATTTGGCGAATGGGTTGTTCGTTTCCGTTACTTGGTCATTGCAATCACCGTTGCTGTGGTGTGCGTAGCAGCCAGCGGTGGCATGTTTCTCAAGCTGAATACGGATTTTCGTATTTTTTTCAGCGAGGACAATCCTGAACTCCAAGCATTCGAACTGCTGGAGAACACCTACGAGAAGGTTGACAATGTGCTGGTGATGATCGTTCCGGATGATGGCGACGCGACCTCCGAAAAAGCTCTTGAGGCAGCGGTGTGGTTGACCGATCGTATGTGGCATACGCCGTACTCATCACGCGTCGACTCAATTGCGAACTTCCAGACCATGATGGCAGAGGGAGATGACCTCATCGTACGCGATCTGGTGGACCCCAACAAACTGGACGACGCACAGCAGCGGCAAACAATCCGTACCGATGCTTTATCGGATCCGAGGCTTGCGGGTAATCTTCTGGCGACAGATGGTGCGGTCAGCGCCGTCAACACCATGGTTAAATTACCCGAACAGAACAGTGCAGCCGCCATAGCTGAAGTTGCCAATTTCACGCGCGACGTTGTCGCACAAGCAAGTGAGCAGTTTGAAGGAATCGATTTTCGTCCCGTCGGAATCGTGATGATTAATCAGTCCTTCGTCGAAGCCACATGGGCCAACGCGAGTACGGTGCTTCCGCTATCCATCGCCATAATGGCGGCTATCCTGGGCTTTCTAACCCGAGGATTCGCCGGAATTGCGATGACTGGAGCGGTTATTTTTCTTTCGGTCAGTGCCGCATTGGGGCTGGCAGGCTGGATTGGCATTCCGTTTTCCACAACAACATCGATAACGCCTACAATCCTGCTGACTCTGGTCATAGCCAACTGCCTTCACGTGCTGATCACAGTGCAGCAGCACCTTGGAGCCGGCAACCACAAACGCGTGGCAGCTGTGCGTTCAATCGAACTGAACCTGATGCCGATATTTCTCGCAAATGTCACTACAGCATTCGGATTTTTGATGATGAATTTTTCCGAAGTACCGCCGTATCGTCACCTCGGTACGCTTGTTGCGATTGGAACCGCTGTGTCTTTTGTGCTTTCGGTTACACTCCTGCCGGCACTACTGTCTTTGATCTCAATGCGGCCTCTTCGTCCTGGAAAATCGCGCTATGGGATGGAATCGTTTGGTGAATTTGTAATCCGCCACAAGAATGTTCTACTATGGGTATCCATAGCAGTAATTGTTGGACTTGTATCGGTTGTTCCGCGTAACGAGCTAAATGACGTTTTGACACATTATTTTGATGAAGACACCCAGATACGGCAAGATAGCGAATTTCTTGATGAGCGCCTTAGCGGGAACAGCGTGATCGAATATTCAATCGAATCGGGTGAACCTGGCGGAATTACTGACCCCGCGTTCTTACAAGACATATCTGCCTTTGCCGAGTGGTACCGGATGCAGCCGGAGACACGTCATGTTTTCGTCATCAGCGACACTATTCGTGAGCTCAACAAGCAACTGCAAAGCGGCGAGGCAGATGCCTATCGGATCCCCGAAACTCGCGATCTAGCTTCGCAGCTTTTGCTTCTCTACGAAATGTCGCTTCCTCTTGGACTTGATGTAAACAACAGAATCAACTTATCCAAGTCGGCCACGAGGATGACAGTAACCACACAAACACTTTCCTCAGATGCATTGCTCGAACTTGATGCACGCGCAAAATCCTGGGTGGTCAGCAATACGCAAAACTTCTCGGAGTTTCAAAGTTCGGGTTTTTCGTTGATGTTCGCACACATTGGGCATCGCAACATTCGCGCAATGATTACTGGCACCGTGATTGCCTTTCTCGGAGTTTCGCTCATTTTGATTTTTGCGTTCCGCTCACTTCGTATTGGGCTGGTCAGCCTGCTTTCGAACTTTGTGCCTGGATTTATGGCGTTTGGTGTCTGGGGTTTGGTCGTAGGAGAAGTCGGTATTGCACTTTCGGTAGTTATGGCGATGACGATCGGGATTGTTGTGGACGATACCGTACATTTCCTGAGCAAGTATCTGCATGCGAAACGGGAGCTTGCGCTGGATTCGCAAGATGCGGTGCGCTATGCGTTTCGGACTGTGGGGCGGGCTTTGTATGCAACCACGGTTATACTGGTTGCAGGATTTTTGTTTTTGGGCATGTCTGATTTTTTCCCGGCTTCGCAGATGGGTCGATTGACATCCATCATGATCATGCTTGCCCTAGTCGTCGACTTTCTATTTCTTCCTCCCTTGTTGATGCTAATCGACCGAAAGCGAGCTGGCTGACGCGGCGACGGACGGTATTTTTGACCTTTCGGGAACGATAGAGTTGATGAATCTTGCAGACTCATGAAGCAGCTTTCGACGATTGGATCATCTAAGCCTAGAAACTTGAAGAAATCACCAAACGATTATCCTGAATCAACCTTACAACGTTTCACTTTACAGAGCATAGTGTGACAACCAAATATCGTGCGATCACATTAGACCTCGACAACACGTTGTGGGATATGTGGTCGGTCATTCGGTATGCTGAGAAAAACAGTTACCGCTATCTGCAGGAACAGTATCCAAGGGTCACGGAACGATATTCGGTTGATGATATTCCGGATCTCAGGTGGTCATTGATTGACCGACGGCCTGAATTGCAGCACGACGTTACCGAAATTCGTAGGCAACTCTTTATAGAAATGCTAACTGAAAGTGCTTACGATGCGGCTGATGCTGAGAGCTTGTTGAGCCGATTTCTCATCGATCGCAACAATGTTGAATTGTATCCAGATGCGCTTCCAGCATTGCAGGCACTGTCACAACAGTATCCTCTTGTTGCATTAACAGACGGCAATTCCGATCTTGCAAGCATTGGAATCCGCGATTATTTTGTTGGAACCGTCTATGCAATCGATGTTGGGTTTACAAAGCCACATCCTGCAGGTTTTCTCAAGGCCTGCGAAATTGCTGGAACTAATCCAGATGAGACCATTCATATCGGAGATTGTCCAACTGCTGATATTGCCGGTGCTCATGGTGCCGGTCTGCATTCAATGTGGGTTCGTCGAAACGGCGAAGAATGGACCGAAGAATTTACGCCGAATTTCACCGTCACTACATTAACCGAAGCAGTCGAAATTCTCTGCTAGCAGTAGCTCACACCTCATTCTGAGGTAATCACAATGTGAGTTTATGAGTGGGGTGTAATTTATACCGTCAAGTTATCGTTTTTTGGATCGCGGTGACAATGCATCCTGTAAGCCGTCACCGATGAAGTTAAAGGCAAGTACAGTGATAAAAATCAACATCCCTGGGAAAAATGCCAAAGTAGGCGCTTCCCATATCAGTTCCTGAGCATTGGTCAGCATATTGCCCCAACTAGGTGTTGGAGGGTTGATCCCCAATCCCAGAAAGCTTAGTATTGATTCAAACAGAATGATGTTCCCAACCGATAAGGTTGTTGCAACAGTGATTGGAGAAGTCAGGGCGGGAAGGATATGGGTGAGAATGATGCGTTTCGCTGGTACACCCATTGCGCGAGCAGCAGTGATGTAGGGACGCTCTCGTAGTGAAAGAACCGAGCCTCGAACCAGCCGCGCAACACCAGTCCAGCCAACCAACGACACAATCACAATGATTCTGTAGAGCCCAATATCTTGATGATTGGCAATGGAAGCTGGAATCCCAAGTTTTTCCAGATCAATGACTGCCAGAACGATCAGCAAGGGCAAAAGTGGTAGAGCAATGA
>CAZYSR010000466.1:0-4665 GCA_964649525.1 uncultured Gammaproteobacteria bacterium | reverse complement strand
TCGTATCGGTCTCCAGACTTCACTACAATTTCCGTCAATCCTCCCGCTCTTACCACTGAAATACGAACATCGACACCCGTGGGGCCGGAGGCCCATACTTCTCGCAAAAATTCGGCCATGCCAGAAACCGAATTGCCATTGACTGCAACGATGATGTCATTGGGCCTGAGACCTGCCGTTTCAGCAGGGCCATCTGGCGCAACCCGATAGATGAACAAGTGACCGCGATCAACTGCTGTATAGACACCAAGCCAAGGTCTTGAATCTGCCGTGTCGCGTCCGTACTGCAGCAGGTCATCATATATTGGCTTTAGCAGGTTTATCGGAACAAACATGTTGCCTGGAGTTGGTCGCTCTCCTGTTACTGCATCATGCACAATCAACGAGCCAACTCCAACCAACTCACCCTGAGTATTGATCAGTGCAGCACCTCCGAATCCACTAAATGGTGGGGCAGTAAAGATAGCCCGGTCCAGTAGATATTCCCAGTAGCCCGGAAATTCTCTTCTGTCGACAACCTGAGCAACTTGCATGAAATCAGGACCGTAATTCGACAGAATGAGCGTCGGATCACCAGGAGAGAGAACAGATGAATCTCCAAGGGGTATGCCCTTGATACCCAGTGGCTGCTTGGATCTCACCATTCCAAACCCGCTGTTGTAATCGTAGGCCACCATCTCGGCGGGTACAAATTGTCCCTGACTGTCTGTTACCTGGATGTCAGAAGCTTCCATGATGAGGTAGCCAATAGTTAATATCAGCCCATCATCATCAATCACAATTCCATTACCCTCTCGCATTGTTCCCAGAGAAAATGCGGTCCTGGCATCATCGGGAACCTCGGCACGAAGACCGACTACAGCGTTTAGAGTTTCTTCAACTTTGTCACTTGACTCCTGCGCTACAGAGACAGAGAAAGGAAGGAGGAGAAAAAGTAGTATGAGAATTTTCCGTGCGAACAGGAAAATGGTTGGTAACTGAATTGTTCGATTCATATCAACCTCCAGCGCAAATTTTGGCGCGCGATAAAATCGAATAAGCAGAGTTTTGTCTCTCTACCTTATATTCAGGATTGTAACCGCAAATCTTCTGGCTGGGAGGTTTTTGGTATCAGAATGACACCAGTTCCGGAAACACCAGGTTGTACCAGTCGGAGATCATCCTTTCAATTGTTGTTTCTGTCCAATTGGACAAAACTTGTCTAACCATCAATTTGTGGCAAACTTCAAACTGATATGTTTTGACCTGTCACCACCCCTCGAAATTTGCTAACATTTTAAGCCACTGATCAATTGATGATGCGTCCGGGTTTCGCGACACTGGGTTGACAGACTGATATGCGTGGGTTGGTTACCACATTCCCCTGTTTCGTCACGGGCCGTCCTCACTCTAAATTCGCGGATCATCGCCAGCCTCAGGCTGCCGGGCCAGCATAGTTTAATCGAGGGTTGCCACCTGGGTCGCACCATCAATTGTCAAGCGGTTGGCGCCGACTGATCAACAGTCAGCCGGTTCAGTTCATGGCAGCCGATGTCCCAGATAAGCCATGAACTGGGATGCGCTTGAAAAGCGGCGCAGATCGCCAATCTCAGCGGCGATGGTGATGGCACTGAGATGATCGATGCCGCGCAGTGCCCGAAGAGAGTTGATCAGTTCACTCCATCGCCACTGACTGGATTCGCGCTTCAGTTCATGGTCCAGTTGCTGAAGGTGAGTCTCCTGACTTTGCAGCGAGTTCAGCGCAGCCACCAGGGCCACCTGCTGGGCTGCAGTCGGAAATTTCAGGTCCCGCAGCCAGGTGCGGTGTGCATCAGTCCAGTTTTTTCGCTTCCAATGATACCCGTGGCGCAGCACGAAATGGTTCAGCTGCTGGCGCTTCTTTTGGATGCTCACCCGCAGATCGTCGCGCAACCGCACCAGATCGCGCATCGATTCCTGCACCTCATCAGGCACCCACACCTCAGTGAGCAGGCCAAGCAGCGACAGCTTCGCCAGCTTTCGGGCGTCACGCCGGTCTGTCTTGACCCGGTCACCCGCACGTTTGGGAATCAATGACGGAACCACCACCGAGCATCCATGACCGAACTGCTGAAGATGACGCCACAGCACGTAACCACACGGACCGGCCTCATAGGCCACGTGGACGTCCGATGTGAATTTCTGTTGAATCTGTGCAGCCAGCCTGGAAACCCTGACTTTACAGTTCGAAACCGAACCGTAGTCAATCACCTCCACTTCGTTGCTGCCGCAAGCGTATAACGCCACCGCAACGGCGATGCTGTCTTTGTGTACGTCCAGCCCAATATGGACTGCATGGGATTGGTCGCTATAATTTTCCATACCTGTTCCTCCGGTGTTTCTGTTAGATCCGCACATATACCATATATGCGCACCCAACGCTGTGGGGAACAGGTCAAAACATAGGGTCTAAAGGATTTGACTTAAGAATTCTTGAGTTCGAGGGTCTTTGGCCTCGGTGAAGAAGGTTGCAGGTGGCCCATGTTCAACAATAACACCTCGGTCGGTGAAATAAATGTGATCAGCAATCTCTCGTGCAAATCCCATTTCATGGGTCACAAGTATGCAGGTCATCCCGCTTTGTGCGAGATCCTTGATCGCCAGCAATACCTCTTTCACTGTTTCGGGATCAAGTGCAGCGGTGACTTCGTCAAACAGCATGACCTTCGGATTCATCGCGAGTGAACGAGCGATTGCGACCCGTTGCTGCTGACCGCCAGACAATTCGCCGGGATAACTGTCTTCTTTTCCTTGTAAATTGACCCTGGCTATCAACTGCCGGGCGTGCTTTTCGACCTCATCCTTTGGTCGTTTCAACACTTTTAGCGGTGCCATCATAATATTTTGCAGTGCAGTTTTGTGCGGGAACAGGTTGTACTGTTGGAATACCATGCCAACCTTTTTTCGAAGTTCCAGTTTATCCAAACTCGGATCGTGAACTTCCTGACCTTCGACAAGAATAGATCCCGAGTTGATCGGGTTCAAAGCGTTGATGCAGCGAATCAGCGTTGACTTACCTGACCCTGATGGTCCAATGATGCAGATAACCTCGCCTTTCATCACATCTAGCGATACACCTTTGAGAACTTCGAGATCTCCAAATGCTTTATGCAAATCGCGAATCGAAACGATTGGCTGATCTGGGGTCCAGTTTTCGCTATTCATATCGAA
Organism: uncultured Gammaproteobacteria bacterium; assembly: GCA_964649525.1. Taxonomy (GTDB): domain Bacteria; phylum Pseudomonadota; class Gammaproteobacteria; order Arenicellales; family JAJDZL01; genus JAJDZL01. Next base: position 1,476 of record CAZYSR010000466.1, on the reverse strand, counting down.
TCACCGAGTATCGATTTAGGTCTTGATTGCAAATTTTTGTTCGAGACGAACAGTCCATTTGGCAATGGGATAACAATATAGAAAAAATATCACCAATGCAAATCCGAAAAACGGCATCAGTAACTCAGGATGGTTATCCTCAGCTTCCATCGCCTGCCTTGACAGCGTTACCAGCTCTTCGACCCCAAGTAGTGATACAAGCGGGGTTGCCATCGTCAGAATGGCATACCAATTCATCCATGGTGGGATCATTCGCTTGAAGCACTGAGGCAGGATAATTTGCCACAAAGTCTGTCGACGCGTAAATGCCAAGGATTCCGCTGCTTCCCACTGCCCTGTCGGAACGGACTGAATGCCACCTCGAACAATTTCTGATATGTTGGCCATGATCGGCAAAGATAGCCCGAAGACCGCTTTGATCCAATCCGGAATCAGAAAGATTTGACCAGCGAATTCAATCTCGAACGGGAAAGCCAGCATCACAATAAACAACAGGACTAGCCACGGAGAATTACGAAAAAGTTGCGTAATGAACCAGCTGATTCTTGACAACACTCGAAGCGGCGAAACTTGACCCAAGCCTACCAGAATGCCAGCAATAGTTCCGATAAGCATAGTGAAAAAGCTGATCAGAATATTTAACGCAAATCCATGTGAAACTAAAAATGGCAGCCAGCGCCACAAGGCCTCAAACGCATCGGCCGTTGAATAGCCACCCTGTGCAAACACCACGAAAGGCCAAACTAGCGGAATCATTGTAACCGCCAGTACAGATTTTGGACTCAGGCCTTCCAACCAACGGCAAAATCTCAAATCCGACGCATGTCCATAGATGGCGACCCGAAAGGGTTTCAATACTGGCAGATCTGTACTCCGGGTCGGATGACCGGGACCGATTCCAGGAATTTGTCGAATGCGAGATCTCATTGCCCGTACCCTGGAATTTTTGCAGAACGCTCCCAGGTATTCATTCCCATCACGAGTACACCAACTAGCACGATGTAAACAATGAACAACACTACCATGCAGGCATTCTGCGCAGTTGAATAATCATTGTAGATGCTCACCATCTGGTAAAGCAGTTCCGGTACTGCGATCGCCAGCGCCTGCGTCGTCGTTTTCACAAGATTAACCAGGTTATTGTTCAGTGCTGGCAGACTGACACGAAACGCCAGTGGAAATACAACGTAAATAAACGTCTGGAACCGACTCATACCCAACGATTCGGACGCCTCTTTAGTGGACTCTGGTACCGCTTCAATTCCAGCTCTGAAAATCTCAACGTTAAAGGATGCAGCGAAAAACGAAAGGGAAATAATTGCCCAACCGACATTGGAAATAATGGGAATCTCCAACCAGCCGTCTGGCGAATAGGTGGGCGTGAACTGGCCCAGAGCAAAGTAGAAGAACAGCAGCTGAATCAGCGGCGGCGTGTTTCGAAAGAACTGAATGTACCCCTGAACGATGGCTCGAATG
>CAZYSR010000465.1:0-2912 GCA_964649525.1 uncultured Gammaproteobacteria bacterium | reverse complement strand
TTACATCGATCAGTTCATGCAATTGTTCAAAATGATGCGGGGGAGGTGTTCTTGCAGTTACGCGCCAAATGGCGGGATAATAACCCGAATTTGTGGGATTCATCAGTCGCAGGGCACCTGCAGACTGGTGAAAGTTATGATCACGCAATGGTTCGTGAAACTGAGGAGGAAATCGGTATCAGGCTTGATTCACCTCCAGAACGGCTTTTTAAGTTGAAGGCCAGTGAAATTACTGACTACGAGTTCTGCTGGATATACAGAATCAATCATAATGGCCCTTTTACAATTGATCTTCACGAAGCACAGGAGGGCAGATGGTTTTCACCGGAAGAGTTGGATAGTTGGATTGAAACATCGCCACTTGAACTGACTAGCGCTTTCAGACTGATCTGGCAAAATTACAAGGAATATGAGCAAAAAAATCAATAAGCCACTCATTGGCGTAACCAGCTATCACAGAAACGACGAAGATCGTTTCACTTTGCCAGTGAGCTACTTGGATGCTGTTGAACGCGCCGATGGCATTCCAATGATCATTGCTCCCACTACCGAAAATATTCAGGAACAGTTAGACCGTCTAGACGGTGTTGTACTGACTGGCGGCGCGGATATTGATCCAAGCCACTACGATGGCGAGCACAATGAGTCGGTTTATGGTGTCAACAAGGAACGGGATTATTACGAGTTGGAGTTGACTCGAAAGGCGATGCAGAAAAAAATTCCAACTTTGGCAATTTGCCGAGGTTTGCAAGTACTAAATGTTGCAATGGGTGGCACGCTAGTGGAGCATATTCCGGATGAATATGACGATTCAATTGTTCATCGTGGCGAGGATTACAACAAAGTTGACCATCTCGTATCACTTAATGTGAATTCACGGTTGGCTGAACTGCTCGGACACACTGAATTTGTTTGCGCTTCCTATCACCACCAGTCAGTGCGCAGAGTTGCACCTGGATTTCGAGTCGTTGGAATCTCGGATGATGGGGTGATTGAAGCGATTGAATCCGTCGATCACCCCCATGTCATAGCAGTGCAATGGCACCCCGAGCAATCGGCAAGTTCAGACCCCATTCAGCAACAGCTCTTTAACGTATTTGTTGATTGGTCGCGAGGAGAGACAGATGCTCCTCGAAAGCTAGAATCTGTCAAAATAGTGGGCTAGCAGTCACACTCTCAGGCTTCTGTCCCAGTGAAACTGGGGACACCAAATTGTTTTCTGTCTGATTCAGCAAAAGCTCTTTCCACTTCCTGAGCAACGATGCCAATGCCATCTCGTACCATCTCCTTGCTCCCAGCATAACTGATTCGAATGCATTCATATCGGTGTTGCCAATTTCCACTCAAACCAGGAAAGAAATGTCTACCGGGTACTACGTAGACATTCCGCCGTTTGAGTCTGGCGTACAACTCTTCGTCAGAAATCGGTAGCCCCGGAAACCACAACCAGACGAAAAATGCCCCTTCCGGATTGTGGAGCATATAGGGAATGCCTTTCATGTGTTTATGAATCGCTTCGGTGACATTCTCCATACGATCTTTGTAATATGGACGAATGATTTCGTTGCTCAGCTTAAATATGTCACCATTTCTGACTGACTCTAAAGTCAATACTGATCCAAAATTTCCACTGGCCAATGTCAAAATTGCATTGGCACAGGTGAATAGATCAATCACATCTTCCCGTGCGACGATGATGCCAGTGCGCGTCCCGGGTAAACCGAGTTTAGAAAGACTCAAACACAGAATAATGTTCGGATTCCACTCGACTGTTGCTTCCGTATAAACAATTTTGGGGAATGGCAATCCATACGCACCATCAATAATCAGTGGTACATCGTGCGCATTTGCCAACGACATCAGCTGTTGAACCTCGTCATCGGAAATCATATTTCCGGTTGGGTTGGTTGGGCGCGATATACAGATGGCACCGATGTCGTCAGTGACTTCAATCTGGTTAAAATCAATTTCATATTTGAATGTCACGGATGAAGTTTCGACAATTTTTGGTCTCAAAGATCGAAAGCGAGGTACTTTTTCATCGGCTTCGTTGTAGCCAATGTACTCAGGCGCTATAGGCAGCAGAATTTGTTTGGTCTGATTATCAGAGTAGTCGCCGGACAGTAAGCGAAAGAGAACAGTAAATGCCATCTGACTTCCATTGGCAACGGCGATATTTTCTGGTCCAATATCCCAGCCATAGGTTCTTTGAAGCAATTCCGCAAGCGCTTCCGAGAATTGGTAAAGACCCTGTGGTCCTGCATAATTTCCAACCAGTTTTTCAAACTTGTTCGAAGTCTGGAGAATGTCAGCCATACACGCGCGAAAGTAAGCTTCGACTTCCGGGATATGACCAGGATTACCGCCACCTAGCATGTAAAGCGGGCGCCCTTCCTCTGCAGAGGCGTTTCCAAGGTCTTTCATTAGACTGATAATGCCGTCTTCGCGATATATGCGATCGGCCCAAGTAGAAAATTCCATGTTTTAATGAAAAGAGTTAAGGAGTTGAATCAGGAGCGAGTGTCAGCGTTCTGAAGTGAAACGAGATCTGCCAGGATATTGATTGCTTCATCAAGAAAAATATCCCCAATTCGATCGGATGGATAGGCATCGTCAGTTACGGTGTTGACAGGTTCAAGACCGAAAAGCGAGCGCACTTCATTCAAAAGTCCAAGTTGTTCATCCTCATCACTTTCGAGAGATTGCTTACGTAAATTCTCATTCAGGCTGACAATCGTTGATGTTTCGCGGTGAAACGCCAGTCGGTCCTGTTCCACGATGATCTTCATCAACGGATTGAGTTCCATGCGGATTCGGTTTAATTCACGAATCTCTGGTATCTTGCTTTGAATCTCGATTTTTTCGTGCCAGTGCTTGGTGTGTCTCGTGGGCTTAATGGCAGATTCTGGTAG